>JAZQOP010000226.1:0-2294 GCA_045627965.1 Kiritimatiellia bacterium
CGATTGGCCGGACCTGCCCGGCGGCGGCCCCAACGAAGTGCGCCTGGGGCGCACCGACCATCCCTTCCGCGTCGAATGGGAGTGGTGGATCCCCATCGAGATGCAGATGGAACCCATTTGGACATCATCGGGCACGGCGCCATTGGACAATCCCAGCGGCATCATCCTCGGGAGCAACGCCTGGTTCCAGATTGCCATTTGGCCCAACGGGTTGGTGCCGGAAACCAATGTCGTGTGGACGTCGCAATATGACAAGGTCGAGTTTCTGCAACCCGGAACGGGCTCCCGGGTCCAAGTCCATGCCCAGGAGGTCGGCGACGACGAATTGGAGGCTTACGTATACGGGGCGCAGGGGCGCTTCGGCCTGCCACCGTTCCATGTCAAAGTGATGCCGCTGAAGCTGGTGCCGGTCGTGGTCGGTGTTGTGGAAGGATCAAATGGAATACCTGTCGTGCCACAGGTTCTTGTCAGGGATGACATCAATTCCGCAAACCAGATTCTACAACAAGCAGGTATACAAATCGTTTGGGACAAGACCGTCCATACGGTCCCTTATCCAGGAACCAATGTCTATTGGGATGTTCAATATGGGAGCAGTGCATTCTCAAATTTGCTTTCCTCTCTCTCTTGTCCCGGAGGAGTGGAAATCTATTATGTCAACCGAATCATTATCGTACCAGGCGTCGAGGCTCTTGGCTTGGCTGACAGCAAAGGTATTTTGCTCGCTGCAACTGTGTCGCAAAGAAGCCTTAGCCATGAAATTTTCCATCTTTGCGGCGCAAAAGACATCTACTGGGAAAGCCGTAACCATTCTACTCAACTTGATATTCCCGCAGAAGAATGGTGCCTGCCTTCCGATTGGGGACATTATCGATTCGGGGCTGGTTGGGCCATGCCTCAAAGCAACATTGTAAAACGACTGTTGATGCATGGGGTGTCGACGTCCGTGAAAGGGGATATTCCCTCCGGATTCGTACATGGCTTGGGGCGGGAAGTATTCAATGGACAGTGGATTTATCCACGACGAATGTGTCCCGTCGGGCTGTCTGCCATGACCAACACCCCGGTTTCATATTGAAAGGAGAACCACGAGATGAAAAGGACAACGATACTCGGACTCTTTTTGATGGGCATGGCGGCATGGGGCACGTCCGCATGGTGCGCGGACACCAATGCGCTTTCTCAAAATGTCACAGATCGGCCTTTGCCGGAGCCCCGCGTCCTTGGCTTGTCGAATGTCCCGGTCCTCCATGGCCGCGGGGCGGAAGTGCGGGAGGCGCTCAACCAAATTCTGGACACGGACTATTGCGGGGAGTCGGCCTTGGCGGGCGTGACCCAAAGGGCGGCGCTCCAGGGAGAAGCCCCCTCGGAGGGGGGCAGCTTTCGCAAATTTGCCGAGGAGGATTGGCTCCCCGTCCTCCTGGACATGGCCAACGAGGAGTTCGGGCGCCTTGCGAAGGGTGGAAATCTCGGTTCGCGCCGGGATACCGATCGGCTCTGGCACATGATTGCCTTGCTGGGAGCGGCACAGGACAATGTCGCCCCTGCCCTCGATTTCATACACAAAATGGCCGTCCAGGCGACTCCTGGATGGGAGTCAGGCTTTTTCCTGTTCGCCAGCGCTGTTTGGATTGACTTGACCATCGAAAAGGAAGGTGCGGCCAAATGTTTGGAATTGAGCCGGTTGTTTGATGTCTCGTGCGGCAGCTATTCATGGGCCTGGTGGATTTATTTTGACACGTTGGGGGCCTGCGATGCCTTCGCCCGTTGTCCGACGGATCAAGACCTCGCGATATTGTCGCGCTTCGTCATGGAAGCGGCGGATCAGTGTCGAAGTGCAGAATTAGCCAGCCAACTTGACGCGTTGGCTGCGGGTGAGTCTCATTTCCATCTAGCCCCGACCGATTCCGATCCTTTCGCGCTTGGAGCACCCATGATGGGCGTGCCTGGCTGGAAGGGCAGCTTGCAGCGCAAGCGGCTGGCGGAACGTTTCCGGGATGTCCCGGCGCGAGGAAGCGTGTACAAGATATACAACCTCGAAACGGGCGAGAAGGTCCTTGCGGAACCTACGCAGCGGGACATCGACCGGATGATCTGGGCGCGGGCCGCCAAGGAGCTCGCGACCGATGATGCGGAGCTGACGGACCTGCGCAAGGTCTACGGCGACTGGACGAAGGAGGACGCGCGCGACTAGGCGCGGCGCTCGTCGGGGGGCCTCGGCTTCGAAGCTCTTCCTCGCGGTCCTGGCGTGGTGTCCCTGGACATCCTGCAACTTTCACCTCGCCGGCGGCCGC
>JAZQOP010000227.1:0-17166 GCA_045627965.1 Kiritimatiellia bacterium
GGCCCGGGGGGCAGGTCGGGGCGGACGGCCAGGCGCGCGCGGCGGGAGGCCTCGGTGCGCTGGACGACGTAGAGGGCCGCGCCAAGCGCCAGGGTGAAGAGGACGAAGACCAGGAGGAAACGGGCGCGGAGGGGGGTGGCGGGCTTCTGGGGCATGGCGCGGGGTCCGGGCGGGGGGCTAGGGGTCGAGGTTGACGAGGGCGCCGGTGTCGAAGTCGATGCGGCGGTAGTAGCAGTTGCGGGGCTGCCCGGCCTGGTTCTTGGTGTGGCAGATGCCGCCGCGGCGGGGGCGGACGATGTAGACGAGGGAGTTCTGCTCGCAGTTGACGCGGACTTCGAGGAGGTCGAAGGTCTCGCCGGAGGTGGCCCCCTTGATCCAGAGCTCGTTGCGGGAGGTGGACCAGAAGATGGCGGTGCGGCGGCGGATGGATTCGTCGAGGGCGAGCTTGTTGGCGTAGGCGACGAGGATGACTTCGCGGGTGTCGGCGTTCTGGACGGCGACGGGGAGGACGTCGGCGCCGGTGGCGGCGACCTTGGCGAGCTTGGTGAAGTCGAGCTGGAGCTGGTTGGTTTCTTCGAGTTGGCCCATGGGGATCTCCTTTAGTGGTTGGTGGCTAGTGGTCGGTGGAACGTGGTCGGCAAGGGGCGGGAAACAGGTTTCCATTGTGTGGAAAAGTGCCGGAAACAGGTTTCCATTGCGTGGAAAAGAGGCGGAAAGTGGCTTCCATTGCGTGGGGAGGGGGGGCGGGTCAGCAGATGATGCCGATGACGGTGCCGGTCATCAGGGTGGCGATGGTGGCGGAGAGGAGGGAGCGCATGGAGAGGGCGATGACGTCGCCCCGCCGCTCGGGCGAGATGGAGGAGATGCCGCCGATGACGATGCCCAGGGAGGAGAAGTTCGCGAAGCCGCAAAGGGCGTAGATGAGGATGAGGCGGGAATGCTCGGTGAAGGTGTCGGGGGGGAGCTGGGCGAGCTTGACGTAGGCGACGAATTCGTTGAAGACGGTCTTGAGGGCCATCAGGTCGCCGGCGCGGAGGGCTTCGTCCCAGGGCATCCCGGCTAGCCAGAGGACGGGGGCGAAGAGCCAGGAGAAGATGCGCGCAAGGCTGAGGGGCGCCCCGGCGAAGTCGGGGAGCTTGCCGAGGAGATGGTCGGCGATGTGCGTCAGGGCCAGGAAGGCGACGAGGAGGATGGCGATGCTGATGGCGATCTTGGCGCCGCTGGAGGCGCCTTCGGTGATGGCGTCGAGGCAGGAGGTGTAGGGGGAGGGGATCCGGATGGGCTGGGACTGCGCGAGGGGGTCCTCGGTCTCGGGGATCATGACGCGCGCGATGAGGACGGCGGCCGGCGCGCTGATGAAGGAGGCGACGAGGAGGTGGCCGATGACCAGCCCCGGCAGGAGCGGGTCGAGCATCTGGGCGTAGACGGCCATGAGGGTGCCGGTGATGGTCGTCAGGCCGGCGGTCATGATGCAGAAGAGGCCGGTGCGGGAAATCTTCGGGACGTAGGGCTTGATGATGAGGAGGCATTCGGTGCTGCCCAGGAAGATGGTGGAGGCCACGGAGGTGCCGGTGGGGCCGTCGATGCGCAGGGTCTTGCGCAGGAGGAAGGCGACGCCGCCGATGACGTGCTGGAGGATGCGCCAGTGGAAGAGGAGCGCGAAGATCGAGCCGTAGACGATGATCATGGAGAGGGTCTGGAAGAAGAAGATCGGCGAGAGCGTGGCGCCGTCGGCGACCTGGAAGGGGACGTCGGCGCCGGAAAGGTAGCCGAAGACGAACCCGGTGCCCTCGACGGTGGCTTCCGAGACGATGTTGATCAGGGCGTTGAGCTTGTGGATGACGAACTGGCTGCCCGGGAACTTCAGGAAGAGGAGGGCGATGGCCAGCTGGAGGACGACGCCGACGAGGACGTCGCGCCAGGGGAAGAGGCGCTTGCGCTCGCTGAAGAGCCAGGCGATGAGGATGAAGCCGGCAAGGCCGAGGATGCCGCGTAGGATGTTCATGGGACGGGTCTCCGAAAGGTGCGGGGGGAAGTGTAGGCGGAAACGGGCGCCGCGGCAAGGTGGAAGTCGCCCGCCGGAAGGAAAGAGGGCGGAAGGGCGGATTGGGGGTTGCGGGGGCGGGGCGTGGTGCGGTAGGATTGGAGGCCCATGAAACGGAGCCTGCCCATCTTGTGCTATCGAAACATCTCGCCGGTGTGCGGGGTGTCGCCGCAGGAGTTCCAGTCGCACCTGGTGTGGCTGCGGCAGGCAGGCTGGGAGACGGTGACGGTCGACGAGGCGGTCGACATCCTGAAGGGCCGCCGCGAGGCGCCCGAGCGCGCCGTCGCGATCACCTTCGACGACGCCTACCTGGACAACTGGGTCCATGCGGCGCCCCTGCTGCGGCAGGAGGGCTGCAAGGCGTCGTTCGGCGTGACCACGGCCTATTTGCACGACGGGCCCTGCTGCCGGCCGGACTGCTCGACGCCGGGCGCGGACCTCCATGCCCTGCCCGTGGCCCGCGACGCCTGGGCCCATGCGATCGTCCAGGGCGACTGCTCGGCGTTCATGAGCCGCCTGGAACTGGGCCTGCTGGCGCAGGAGCAGGGCCATGTGCTGTTCGCCCATACCCACACCCACCAGGCGTGCCTCTGCCCCGGGAAGCCGGCCGGCGGCGCGGAGGAGGACGGCATCCATCCCGGCGCGCACGGCATCTATCCCGAGGAGCGCGAGGGCGTGCCGCTCCACCCGAGCGGGTCGGCCTATGCGCACGACGGGCTCTGGCCGCGCGGGAACGACCTGCTCGACGACGAGCTGGTGGCGCGCACGACGGAGGAGCGTATCGAGTTCTGCCTGGGCGAGATGGCGACCTGCCGGGAACGCCTGGAGGAGATCGCCGGCGCGCCGCCGCGGGTGCTGGCCTGGCCCTGGGGGGAATATGACGACGTGTGCGTGCAGGCGGCCGTGCTGTCGGGGTTCGAGGCGGCCCTGTCGCTGGAGGCCGGCGCCAACGTGCCGGGCGAGTGCGACCTGTTCGCCCTGAAGCGCATCCGCATGCAGGGCGGCGTCTCGACGTCGGCCTTGGCGCGCAGGCTGTGGCTGGCGGCGCACCCGTGGCTGGCGCGCTGGTCGGGGAAGTAGCGGCGCGGCGGCAAGGAGGCGCGGGCGATGTTCCGGAATTTGCTGGTCCTGGCAATGCTGGCCGCCGTGGTGGCCCTGCCGTTCATCTTCCGCCGCGAGGTGGGCTTGCGGTCCTGGAAGGAGGGCGACCCCGTGCTGGTGGTGGTGACGCCGATGAACGAGGCCATCCGCCACGAATACGCCATCGGTTTTTCCAAGTGGCACGAGGAGCGCTACGGCGCCCCCGTCAAGGTCGACTGGCGCAACATCGGCGGCTCGACGGAAATCTTCCGCTACATCCAGAGCGAGTTCGTGGGCAGCTTCCGCGCCTGGTGGGAAGGGCAGGGGCGGGCCTGGCGTCCGGACGCCCCGTCGATCATGATGGCCAAGGCCTTCGATGCCTCGCAGCGGCCGGACGGCGTGGCGGAGGATGACTGGGCCGAGCGCACGGCCCTCCGGGAGGCGTTCCGGGGGACGGACGACCCCGCGGCCTTCTCGTGCGGGATGGACATGTATTTCGGCGGCGGCGCGTTCGACGGGCAGAGCGCGACCGACCAGGGGTTCGCCGTGGCGCCGTGGACGGAAGGCGCCGAGCCGCCGGGGTTGCTGGCGACGGCCGACGGCCGCGAGCTCGTGCCGTCCGACATGTCCGGGGAGACGTGGCGGCGCCCGACCTTCTACGGGACGACCCTGTCGACGTTCGGCATCTGCTTCAACCGCGACCGCATGGCGGCGCTGGGCATCGAGAAGGAGCCGACGACCTGGGCGGACCTGGCGGACGTCCGCTGGCGCGGGACGCTGGGCCTGGCCGATCCGACGAAGAGCGGCAGCATCGCCAAGGCCTTCGAGACGATCGTCCAGGTCGAGTGCCGCAAGGCCGTCGAGGCGGCCGGGTATTCCGCGGATGACATCGCGGCCTTCGAAGCCGCCATTGCCGCCGCGAAACGGCCCGCCGGCGAATGCCCTGACGGCGTCCCCGCGGCCTACCAGGAGGCGGTCGAGCGCGGCTGGGCGGCCGGCGTGCGGCTTGTCCAGCGGATTGGCGCGAACGCGCGCTACTTCACCGACAGCGCCAACAAGGTCCCCCTCGACGTCGGCGCCGGAAACGCGGCGGCCGGGCTCTGCATCGACTTCTACGGGCTCTTCGAGGCCGAGGTCGCCAATGGCGCGCGCGGCGCGAACGGCCCGATGGGCTACCGCACGCCGCCGGGCGAAAGCGGCGTCAGCTGCGACCCGATCACCCTCCTGCGCGGGGCCCCGCATCGCGAGCTGGCCTGCCGCTTCGTCGAATACCTCCTGGGCGAGGACGGCCAGCGCCTGTGGTGCTACCGCCCGGGCACCCCAGGCGGCCCCGAAACCTACGCCCTGATGCGCCTGCCGATCCGGCGCGACTTCTATCCCTCGGCGGACCCCGCCTTCCAGGCCGCCTTCGAGGCCCACCGCGCCTTCACGAGCCGCGACCTCGGCGCCGACGCCGTCGATGCCTACCGCCTGGCCGGCGCCTACGAGTATCGCGCCCGCTGGACGGGCGCCCATTTCGGGATGCTCCGCGACCTCGTGCGCGCCATGTGCCTGGATTCCGGCGTCGAGCAGCGTGCCGCCTGGAAGGCCATCGCCGAGGCGGGCGGCCCCGGCGCCGTCCCCGAGGCCTATGCGGCCTTCTCGGCCTTCCCCTCCGTCCCCGAGCCCCTCGGCTGGGCGAATGCCCGTGACGTCCTCAAGCGCTACGACCGCCTCGACCTCCTCCGCGACTGGACGGACCATTTCCGACGCCAGTATCGCCAGGCCGAGGCCCTCGCCAAGGCCGGCCGCTGATCCCGGGGCCATTCCGGCGGCGGGGGGGGCGGAAGTCGAAAATCGTGGAAATCCCCAATGTTTTTCCGTAAAACTGCGCGGGTCTCGGGGCGGACGGGGGCGGGGCAGGACCGGGCGCAGGAGGGGGCGGCCACGGGGGACGGGCCCCAGGCACTCGCGTGCGCGCTCGCGCGTGCATCATTTGCGCTTGATGGGAGGGGCGTGGTTGGGGTAGGCTTTCCCCGATGAATACGAAATTCCTTTCTCGTGTCGGGTCGTGGGGGCGGTGGTTGGCGCTGGCGGCGCTGTCGACGGCGGTGTGTGCCGTCCAGGCCCTCGGCGACGGATCGGGCCGGAAGATCCTGGCGGGCGACCGCCTGAACATCTCCGTGCAGGAGCAGGCCGACATGTCGCGGGTGTATGCGGTGGCCGGGGACGGCTCGGTCGACTTTTCGTTCGCCGGGCGCGTCGTCATCGCGGAAATGACCGAGGAGGAGGCCGCCGCCAAGCTGGAAAGGATCCTCGAGGCCGACTACTTCAAGGAGGCGCACGTCTCCATTTCCATCGCGAATTTCGTCGAGGGCGACATCATGGTGGAGGGCGAGGTCCAGTCGCCGGGCCTGGTCCCCTTCAAGGGCGACTCGATCATGACGGTGATGGAGGCCATCCTGCGCAGCGGCGGCCTGACGGACCGCGCGGCGGGCGACCGCGTGCAGATCATCCGCTGGGTGCCGGGGGGGCGGATGGAGCGCGAGACGATCGTCGTCAACGTCAGCAAGATCCTGGAGGGCGACTTTTCGAAGGACCAGTATCTGCGGCCGCGCGACACGGTGATGGTGCCGCGGCGCGGCGAAGGCGAGGAGGAGGACCATCCGGAGGTGCTGGCGCTGGGCGAGGTGGTGCATCCGGGATTCTACCCCTACAAGCCCGAGATGGACGTCATCAAGATGGTGACGACTTGCGGCGGCCTGGGCGAGTTTGCCGACTGGAGCGCGGCCCGCATCCTGCGCAAGCGCGCCGGGGCGTCGGCCTACAGCGTAATTCCGCTGGACCTGACGCGCCTGTTCAGCGCGGCGGACATGGAGGTGAACCTGAAGCTCCAGAAGGGCGACATCTTCTTCGTGCCCTCGATGCGCAACAAGGTGCGCGCGCAGGTCTACCTGCTGGGCGAGGTGCCCCAGCCCGGGGCGAAGGAGCTGACGCCCGGCCCGAACGCAACGGTGGCGCGCCTGGTGCTCGAGGCGGGCGGAGGGACGGAGTTCTCCTACATGGGGGCCGTCCAGGTCTACCGGACGGCGCCGGATGGCAGCCGCAAGACGCTGGAGGTGGACGTGGACAAGATCCTGAAGACCGGCGCGTTTGACGACGACGTCCCCCTGCTGGACGGCGACGTCATCATCGTGCCCGAGAAGTCGTTGGTTCGCACGCTGATTGGAGGATAGGGCGATGTTCATGGGCGACATGCTGAATCGGGACGGTGGACAGGGCGCGCCCGGCGGTGCCGGCGCAGGATATGCCGGGGCTTCCGGAATGCCTCCCGGCGACGGCGAGCAGAAGGGCTTCGAGTTCCGCCGCTACCTGTTCGTCATCGCGCGGCGCTGGTGGCTGCTGCTGGCGTTCTTCTTCGTCTCCATCGTGGTTTCGCTGGTGATGATCATCAAGCAGGAGCCGCGTTTCGAGGCGGCGGTCAAGATCCAGCTGACGCGCCCGCACGACCTGCCGTCGAACCTGCAGCAGCGCGATTTCGACGCCATCGTGGGCGACTTCGTCTTCACCGAGCGCAACGTCATCCTGGAAAGCGAGGAGCTGCGTGCGATGGCGAAGGAGCGCCTGGGGCTCGAGGAGGACGTCTTTGCGCGCCAGGGCTTCTCGGTCTCCGTCGACAAGATGTATGAGACGGCCATCCTGGTGGTGCGCGTGCGGGGCGCCGAGCCGAAGCCTTGCGCCGACTACGCGAACTCGCTGGCGGACGCCTACGTGGCCTACAAGGCGTCGCTGCGGACGGACCGCAGCCAGGATACGGTGACATCGCTCTCTGCCCAGGCGCAGACGCTGTCCGACCAGATCTCGGAGATGGAGGACAAGCTTTTGCAGTTCCGCCGCGACAACGGCCTGGCCGCGATGGAGGAGCTGGGCAACCCGCCGGCGGAGGCGCTGGCGAAGCTGTCGCGGACGGCGATGGGCTACCGGATCGACCGGATGCTCCTCGAGGAGCAGCAGCCGATGCTGGCGAACGCCTCCGACGAGGTCGTGCTGGCGGCCCTGGAGTACGGCCTGGGCGGCGGCCCTGCCCTGGCGACGCCGGCGTTGGCGGCGACGGGCGAGGCCGAGCCGGGCGACGCGGCCTTGGCGGCGGCCGGCGGGCTGGGCGGCGTCAGCGCCGAGAGCCTGGTGGCGCAGGGGGTGGTGGTGCCGCCGCGCTGGGAGGAGCTCAAGCGGGAAAACGCGCGCCTGAAGGCCCGCCTGGAGACCTACCGCACCAAGTACAAGGAGAAGCATCCGCTCATCGTCGACACGCTGCAGCACCTCCAGGAGAACATGGAGGCCCTCCAGGTCGAGAAGCAGTTCGCGCTGGGGCAGTACTACAGCCAGCTCGAAGCGCTGACGATCAAGGAGAACAGCGCCTCGCAGGTCGAGAAGCGCCTGGAGGACCAGGCCGAGGACATCGACCGCAAGCGCAACGAATACGCCAGCCTCTCGCGCAATCTCAAGCGCCTGAACAATCTCTACGACGTCATCTTCAACCGCCTCCAGGAAATCGACATCGCCTCGTCGCTGACGGTCGATTCCGTCGTCGTCCTGGAGCGCGCCAAGGTGCCGTCGTCGCCGGTGAACCCGCGCAACCTGCAGACGCTGTTCATCAGCGCGCTGATCGGCCTGGCCGCGGGCGTCGCGCTGATCCTGATGCTCGACTTCATGGACGACACGCTGCGCTTCCCTGACGACGCGACGAAGGCGCTCGGGGCCCCGTTCCTCGGCATGGTGCCGGGCGCGCATTGGGAGGCGAAGGAAACGAGCGACTACTGGGTGGCCAACGTCGATTCGTCGAGCAGCTACGCGGAAGCCTACCGCAACATCCGCAGCGCCATCTTGCTGGGCGAGACGGGCGCGACGTGCAAGACGCTCTGCGTCGTCTCCGCCGTCCCGCAGGAAGGCAAGACGACGACCTGCGCGAACCTTGCGACGAGCTTTGCCCAGTCGGGGCGCCGCGTCCTGCTGATCGACGCCGACCTGCACCGCGGCAAGCTCCACAAGATGTTCGGCCTGGCGGCGGGCGTCGGCCTGTCGGACATCGTCGAGGGCCGCGCGAAGTGGACGGACGTGATCCAGCGGACGGCGGTCGACGGGCTGGACTTCATCGCGACGGGCACGTTCCCGGACAACCCGTCCGAGATGATGATGAAGTCGGCGCTGCGGGAGTTCCTGTCCGCGGCCGAGGCGCAGTACGACCTGGTCATGCTGGACGCCCCGCCGATCCTGGCGGTGTCGGAGACGGCCATCTTGGCGACGCTGGCGGACGCCTGCCTGATGATCGTCCTGGCGGGTCGCACGAGCCGCAAGCTGGTCAAGGTCGCGATGCGCCAGCTGGAGACGCGCGGCGCGAACCTGATCGGGACGGTCCTGAACAACTTCGACCTCGTGAAGGTGTCGAACTACGGCGCCTACGGCTACTACTACCATTACTACGGCTACGACTATTCCTACGAGGACGACAAGGCGGAGCAGCGGGCCGGCGGCGGGGAGGGGGCGGACCGGGCGTCGGAAGCCTAGAAGGAGGCGGCCATGGTTCTCTATCTTCGCCAAGGGAAGAGCATTACGCGGCGCCATGTGTTCATGACGCTGCTGATCTGCCTGATCATCGCTGTCAGCCACCTGGCCGCCATCTGGCTGCGCCTGGGGTGGGGGACGTCGGAAGCGGAGGCCTACGACTGGACGGCCGGCCTTCTGTGGCTCCAGAACAACTGGATCGCGTTGGCGGGGTCGATGGTGGTCTATGCGCTGGTCTTCTACGCCGGCGGCATGTACGAGCCGCCGGTCCGCCGCCGCCGCGGCGCCGGCATCGACTTCCTTCCGCTGGCGACGGTGTTCATCTCGGCTTCGCTGGTCGGCCTGGTCTTCTACGCGGGATCGGGCGAGCAGGCGATGATGGGCCGCGGCATCTGGGGCATCGCATCGCTCCTGACGCTGGTCCTGAGCTACGTGATGCGCGGCATCCATGTGCACCTGATCGACAAGGGGCATTTCCGGCGCCGGGCGCTGGTGCTGGCCGACGGCGATCGCGGTGTCGAGGCCGTCCGCCAGGTGATGCGTCATGCCACGGTGCCGCTCTACCACGTCCTGGGCGTCGTCCGCTGCGACGTCGACGCCCCCCCCGCCGATCCCGCGGCAGGCCCCTCCGCGACGGCGCCCGACCCGATGGACCTCGACGCGCCCTGGCCGGTCCTCGGCCGCCTGGACACGCTGGAAGGGCTGGTCGACGACCGGGACATCGCGGCGGTGCTGGTCGAGCTGTCTCCGAACTATCCGCCTGCCATCCTGAACCGCCTGCGCCATTTGCGCTATTCGGGCGTGGCGATCCTCGACCACGTCGGGCTCTGCGAGCAGCTGGTCCACGAAATCCCGCTTTCGCACATCAACGAGCAGTGGCTGATGGCGTCGGCGCTGAACAGCTCGGTCGTCCAGATCCACCATCTCAAGCGCGCGGTCGACGTCCTGCTGTCGCTGGTCGCCCTGGTCCCGGGCCTTCCGCTGATGGCGATCGGCGCGCTGCTGGTCAAGCTGACCTCGAAGGGCCCTGCGTTCTACCGCCAGGTCCGCGTCGGGCTGGGCGGCAAGCTGTTCACGATTTGCAAGCTGCGGACGATGCGCACCGATGCGGAGGCCGCGGGCGCGGTCTGGGCGGCCGGCAACGATTCGCGCGTGACGCCGGTGGGCCGTTACCTGCGCAAGTGGCGCCTGGACGAAATCCCGCAGGTCCTGAACATCCTGCGGGGCGACATGTCGTGGGTGGGGCCGCGGCCGGAGCGCCCGGAATTTACGAAGAAGCTTGCGGAAGTCATCCCGTTCTACGACGAGCGCCACCTGGTGCAGCCCGGCCTGACGGGCTGGGCGCAGGTCTGCTACCCCTACGGCGCAAGCGTCGAGGCGGCCGCCCGCAAGCTGCAATACGACCTCTACTACATCAAGAACATGACGATCCTGCTCGACTTTTCCATCCTTTTGCGGACGTGCAGGACCATCCTGGTCGGTCTGGCGCACGAGGACGACGAAGACGCCGCCGACGCGATGACCCTTGCGGAGATTGTCGGCGACCAGCCGGTGCGCCGGGACTCCGCTGCGAACGAAACCGGATCCGCCGCCCACGACGGGCAGGGAAAGGAGTAAGCCCATGACGATTGCATGCGAATTCGACTATGTGAAACCCGCCACGCTGAAGGAAGCTCTGGCGGCCATGGCCCGCGACGGGGCGATGGCCCTGTCGGGCGGCAGCGATCTGGTGGCGTGGCTGCGCGACGGCGCGGTCAATCCTTCGCTGGTCGTGGACCTGAAAGGCCTGAAGGAGCTGCGCGGCATTTCCTTCGCGGATGGCGTGCTGCGCATCGGCGCCGGCGAGCCGTTCGCGGACATCATCGATTCGCCGCTGGTCCGTCGCCATGCGCCCCTGCTGGCGGAAATGGCGGGGATGGTGGCGTCGGTCGGCGTCCGCAACCGCGCGACGATGGCCGGCAACATCTGCTCGGCCGTGCCGTGCTGCGACAGCGGCCCCGCGCTGCTGGTCTACGGCGCGACCCTCCAGGTCGCGACGGCGCGCGGCCCCAAGGCGATCCCGATCTCGAAGTGGTTCCTCGGACCGCGCAAGACGTCCCTGCCGAAGGGCGCGATCGTGACGGCCGTGGACATCCCCGCCAAGCCCCACGCCGCCGCCTTCGCGAAGCTGAAGCGCTACGGCGGCGAAGACCTCGCCCAGGCGTCCGTGGCGGCGCTCGTCGATGCCGACGGCGTCTGGTCGGTCGCCTATGGCTCGGTCGGCCCTCTGCCCTTGCCCGGGCCGAAGGCGGCCGCGATCCTGACGGCGGCGGGCAAGGCCCCGTCCGCCGAGGCGCTGGCCGCCGCGGCCGCCGCCGCGGACGCGGAGATTTCGCCGATCACGGACATCCGCTCCTCGGAGGCCTACCGCCGCCTGATGGTCGGCGTCATGGTCAAGCGCGCCGCGGGCCTGGCGGCGCGGCGTCTTGCGGGCGAAGGCCCCGATTACGGCATGAACATCATGGAGGAGACCGAGCGATGAACCAGCCCATGGAAATCCATTTCGTCCTGAACGGGGAAAAGCGCCGCCTGGAGGTCCGCCCGGCGACGACGCTGCTGGACGCGATCCGCGGCGGCTGCGGCGTCAAGACGCCCAAGGAAGGCTGCGGGCGAGGCGACTGCGGCGCCTGCACGGTGCTGCTGGACGGCCGCGCGGTCCGCGCCTGCCTGATCCTGGCGGTCGAAGTCGACGGCCACGAGGTGACGACCGTCGAGGGCGTGGCGAAGGACGGCTACAACGCGGTCCAGCGGGAATGCATCGAGCGGAACGTCTTCCAGTGCGGCTTCTGCGCGCCGGGCATGATCCTGGCGGCGACGGCCCTCCTGGCGAAGAATCCCGATCCGACGGTGAAGGACGTCCGCGAGGCCCTGGCCGGCAACCTTTGCCGCTGCACGGGCTACGAGCCGATCGTCGAGGCCGTCCTGGCGGCGGCAAGGCGGATGGGACGCGGGAAGAAATGATGCCGGCGGGGCGCCAGACTGGCGGTTCGCAGGCGGTTGGCGGCGGCCGGGAATTCCGCCTGGCCTACCATGGCGGGACGGAGGCGGTGCCTTCGCCTGAAATCCGCGAGCGGCTCCACGCGCCGGATTTCGGCAAGGGGTTCTACACGGCCGAGAGCGAAGAACAGGCTGTGCGTTGGGCCCGGCGCGTCCGTTTTGTCCGCAAGGCGGCGGAAGCGGTCGTGACGGCCTACGATGTGTCGGCGATTGGCGGGGGCGGGTTGGCGGTCAAGGTGTTCGACGGCGTTTCGGAGGAGTGGTTCGATGCCGCGATTGCCTGTCGCGCCGGTCATGATGTGCTGGGACGGATTCGATGTCGTGGTCGGCCCCGTCGCCGACGACAATGTTTACCAGACCTTGCGCTTTTTCGAAACGGGCGTCTATTCCAAGGAGGAAGCGATGCGGCGCCTGCTCTCGGAACGGCTTTTCAACCAGGGCGTTTTCAAGACGCCTGCGTCGCTCCGGGCCCTGCGCTATGTGCGGCACGGGGTGGTGGCGGCGGAAGGGGAGGCGTCATGAGCGATCGGCAGTTTTCCGCGTTGCTTTACGCGATTGCGGCGGACGTCGTGAAGCGGCTGTGCGCCGGCGGAGCGGAGTTGCGCACGGCGCTTCGCACGTTCTATTCCTCGAAGGTCTACGCCGTGTTGGAGGATCGCGAGACGGGACTTTGGCGCGAACCGACGGCCGTCCTCCTGGCGCTGTTCGACGAGGAGCGGCGGACGGGGCATTTTTCGCCGGAGTGGAGCGAATGACCATGCCCGGATTTGGCCAGATCGACTACGCCGTCCACATGGTGGAGGTCTACCGGAACGTCAAGGGGTTGTCCGGGGCGCAGGTTGCGCGGCTTTTCGACGATGCGGACGTCTTTCGGTTTCTCGAGGAGTGTGGCGATGCGCTGCATTGCCAGAGCGACGAGGCGACCATTGCCGACATCGACGAGTTTATCGAGACAAACGGAAGTTCCCGTGAAATTTAATATTAAACCCGAAAGGATAATAAGACATGCCAGGAATTGAATTTAATTGTCCGCATTGCGCTCAGCAACTCAGTGCTCCCGATGAGATGGCAGGCCAAATTATAAATTGCCCTACTTGCAACAAGCCTTTAGAGATCCCAGGCCGAGTTGTTGCGTCTGCGCCTTCGCCTAGGCCATCCTTCCCATCCCAGCCTTTCCCGTCCTTCGTTACGCCTCTTGCAGGGGAGACGCTCATGTCCGTAGTACGGCCTTCGTGGCTGTACTTTTTGGGCAGTTGCATCTTTGGCGTTTTGTGCCTTCTAGTTGGAATCATTTTGTGTAACGTGGGGGCAAAAGCCGAATCCCCACTCGCCACCATTGGCTTCCTTGTCACGGTTGTAGCTGTCCTTTACATGTTGCGAACAACGATAAAGATGCTCATCTACATATATTCCCGGCAGTATGTCTTGACAAATTTACGTGTCATATCCAAGAAAGGCCTTATTTCCATCTCGATGAGCGAGGTGAGAATTTCGAACATTCGTGGAGCCAATCTTCGCCAGGGAATTTTAGACCGCATATTGAATGTCGGTTCTATTGAAATTGGTACTGCGGCGACAGCTGGTATGGAAATCTTGATTAGCGGTATCCAAAATCCGCGTAGTTTTCTTTCTGCAATTAATTCTCAGCGTGGAGCTTAGTTCTGAAAGAAGAATTGTTGGGGTCAACACGGGTTTGAACGGGTGAGCGATTGAGACGAGAGGAGCGAACGATGAAGAAGACGAATTTGCCGAAGAAGTCGGGGGCTGCGAAGGCTGCGGCGGTGCCGCTGTCGAAGGTGCGGAAGGCCGAGGCGAAGGCCGTCGGCGTGGGCGCGAACAGCGTGCGCGTGGACGCGGTGGACAAGGTGTCCGGCGCGGCGATGTATACGGAGGATTTCGACTTCGGGCCGGCGCTGCTGCACGCGGCGGTCGTGGAGTCGCCGCATGCGCATGCGAAGATTTTGTCGATCGACACGTCGGCGGCGGAAAGGGCGCCGGGGGTGGTCAAGGTGGTGACGGGGCGGGAGTGCCCCTACAAGTTCGGGCTCTACATGCAGGACCGGTTCATCTTTCCGACGGATCGCGTGCGGTTCGTCGGCGAGCAGGTGGCGGCGGTCGTGGCGGAGACGCCCGAGGAGGCGCTGCGCGCGGCGAAGCTCGTGAAGGTCGAGTATGAGCCGCTGCCGGCGGTGCTGTCGCTGGCGGATGCGCTGAAGAAGGACGCGGTGCTGCTGCATCCCGACGTCGCGAGCTATGAGCGCGTGCCATGGTTCTTCCCGAAGGCGGGGACGAACATCGCGCACTGGCGCAAGACGCGCAAGGGCGACGTCGCCAAGGGGTTTGCGCAGGCGGACTACGTGTTCGAGGACGTCTACGCGGTGCCGCGCTATGCCCACTGCCCGATCGAGCCGCATGCGGCGACGGCGCTCTATGACGCGGCGGGCCGGCTGACGATCTGGGCGTCGTCGCAGTCGCCGTTTGCGCAACGCAACGTGATGGCGATCGCGCTGGCGCCGTTTGGGCTGTCGCACAAGGACATCCGCGTGATCACGCCCTATGTCGGCGGCGGGTTCGGCGGCAAGGCGGGCGTTTCGATGGAGATCATCTCCGCCGTCCTGGCGATCGCGCTGAAGGGGCGCCCGGTGCGGCTGCACTGGACGCGCGAGCAGGAGTTCCGCAACACGTCGCAGCGGCAGGGCGTCCTGGCGCGCGTGAAGATGGGCGTCAGGAAGGACGGCCGGATCGTGGCGCTGGAGCACACGCTCCACTGGGATGCGGGCGCGTCGGCCGAGTATGGCGCGAACGTGGTCAACGCGGTCGGCCTGTCGGCGACGGGGCCCTATTCGATTCCGAACGTCAAGATCGACTCGATCTGCGTCTATACGAACATGCCGCCGTGCGGGGCCTATCGCGGGTTCGGCTACAGCGAGTTCCATTTCGGGCTGGAGTCGCACATCACGCGCATCGCCAAGCACCTGGGGATCGACCCGGTGGAGATGCGCCGGCTGAACGCCATCCAGGAGGGCGACACGCTGGCCTATGGCGCGAAGATGAATCCCGGCAACCTGCGCGGGGCGATCGACGCGGTGGCGGCCGAGCTCCGCTGGGGGCGGCCGGGACGCAAGCCGAAGAACCCCGACGCGGTCGTGGGCAAGGGCCTGGCGTGCTTCTGGAAGGCGCCGGCGATGCCGCCGAACGCCTCCAGCGCGGCCTATCTCAAGTTCAACGAGGACGGCTCGCTGAACCTGTCCGTCTCCGGCATGGAGATCGGCCAGGGCTTTTTGACGGTGATGGCGCAGGTCGTCTCCGAGGTGCTGCGCGTGCCTGTCGCGAAGATTCGCGTCGAGACGCCCGACACCGACCGCAACGCCTACGAGTGGCAGACGGTCGGCTCGCACGTGACGTGGAGCTGCGGCAATGCCGTCCGCGCCGCCGCCGAGGAGGTCAAGGCCAAGCTCATCGCCACGGCCGCTCGCGGCACGAAGCGGAAAGCGGCGGACCTCTACCTCGACGACGAATGCGTCAAGTCGCGGAAGGACAGGAAGTTCGCCCTGCCGTTCCGGTCGTTCGTCATCGACGGCATCATGCAGCCCGACGGGCGTTTCGTGGGCGGCCCGATCCACGGCACGGGGATGTTCATGCCGGAGTTCACGAGCGCGCTGGGCGATCCCGAGACCTCTCAGGGCGGCCATCCGAATGTCCACTACACCGTCGGGTGCGCGGGCGTCGAGGTCGAGATCGACAAGGAGACCGGCAAGATGCACCTGCGGAAGGTGGCGCTGGCGGTCGACGCGGGCAAGGCGCTGAACCCCGTCCTGGTGAAGGGGCAGATTGTCGGCGGCATCCTCCAGGGGCTGGCGACGGCGCTCTACGAGGACATGCGCTATGCGCCGGACGGACGCCTGCTGAACCCGAACTTCACGGACTACAAGATCCCGACGGCGCTCGACTGCCCGGACGAGATCGTGCCGATCGTCCTCGAAACGCCGCAGCCGGACGGGCCGTTCGGGGCGCGCGGCGTCGGCGAGCATACGATGATCGCCTCGGCGCCGATGATGGCCGACGCCATCGAGGACGCCACGGGCCTCCGCATCAAGATCCTGCCCCTGACGGCCGAGAAGATCGCCCTCTCGCTGCGCGGTCTCGACTACGAGGGGCTGAAGGGCGCCTCGATGGGCTTCTGCTACAAGGGCGACCCTGCCGACTACCCCTTCGCCACGGGCGGCTGCAAGGGGTGAGCGGGGAGGGCGGCCCCGCAGGCAGTGGGCCTGCGGGGCGGGGGGCTGAAAACACGTTTCCATTGAATGGAAACGTGTTTTTGCGTTTGGGACGGTCCCGCGGGGCGGGGATTTCCCCTTTGGGGAGCTCTCCGGGGCGAAAAAAAGGCCGTCGCGTCTGCGGCGGCCTTTTGGGCGCGGGTGCAGGGGGCTAGAAGCTGTAGGCGCAGGAGAGGAGGAAGAGGGAGGACTTGAGGTCGACGCCGGCGGAATCGTGGGTGGTTTCGACCCATTCGCCGTCTTCCCAGTGGCCGAGGCTGTCGCCGATGGAGAGGTTGTTGCGCTGGAATTCGTAGGAGAAGGTGAGGGAGAGGCGCTCGGAGATGCGTCCGGTGACGGCGGCGCCGAGGAGGATGGCTTCGCCGTCGTAGTCGTTCCTGGACTTGAAGGTGATGTCGCGGACGTAGTGGTCGTCGCGGTCGGAGAAGTGGTAGCCTGGGGCGTAGGCGGCGTAGGCGGAGAGGGCGATGCGGTCGGTGATGGACCAGCGGGCGCCGGCGGCGAGGTAGGCGAAGAGGACGTCCTGGTCGTAGCGGACGACGGTGCCGGAGAAGGTGCCGGATTCGTGGACGATCTCGGGGGGGGCGTCGGGGTCGTCGTCGTTGATGTCTTCGTTGTAGTCGTACCAGCCGTTGCGGCCCTTGGCGGAGTAGGATTCGGCGTGGACGCCGAGGGCGAGCCAGGCGTCGAGGCCGTGGAAGGACTGCAGGAGGTCGAAGGAGAGGTTGACGTCGCCGATGAGGGCCTTGGTCAGTTCGACGTCGTGGTGGGAATGGTCGTTGGGCTCGGCCTGGTTTTCCTCGAGGGTCCAGTCGTAGTCGTCGAGGGTGCCGGAGTCGCCGCTGGAGAGGATGGAGGCGACGGCGGCGTTGAGGGAGAAGCGGGAAAGGCGGAGGGAGCCGGCGATGCCCAGGACGGCGGAAGGATCGGGTTCCCAGTCGAGGCGCGACATCTGGTGGCGCTTGCCGGTTTCGGTTTCGGAGGCGGGAATGAAGACGTGGGAGCGGATTTTGAGGTCGAGGACGCCGACGGCGGGGGCGATGGCGAAGGTGGCGGAACCGTCGTCGGCGACCGGCGCGATGGGCTGGGCGACGAGGGCGGCCTGGGCGGCGGTCGCGCAGGCGACGAGGGCGGCAAGGGCAAGAAGCTTCTTCATGTGGGGTCCTTTTTGGGGGTTGTCTTTCGGGG
>JAZQOP010000228.1:0-11024 GCA_045627965.1 Kiritimatiellia bacterium
CCCCCCGTCGCCGTCCCCATCCGGACGACCCTCCCGCAGCAGGGCCCCGGCATCGCCCCGCAGCGCGACGCCAAGGCCAAGTCACAGCTCGAAATCGCCAAGGAGCAGCGCGAAAAGATCGCCCGCCAGCTGCTCGAGCTCCAGCGCGCCGAGGAACGCGCCCGCCAGCGGGAACAGCAGGCCGAACGCGAAGAGGCCGAACGCAAGGCCCGCGAGGCCGAGCAGAACCGCCGCCGGATCGAAGCCCAGCTCAAGCAGCGCGGCGAGGCCGAGCACCAGGCCCGCGTCGCCGCCGAGGAAAAGCTCGCCCAGCTCGACCAGGAACGCCAGGCCCTCGCCGGCGAGCTCGAACAGCGCAAGGCCGAGGCCGAGGCCGAAAAACGGCGCGTCCAGGAGCTCTGGGAGGCCGAGACCGCCAAGCGCGGCGAGATGGAACGCCAATACCAGGCCCGCACCCAGGCCGAGGCCGACGCCCGCGCCAAGGCCGAGGCCGAGGCCGTCGCCGCCGAACAGCGCTGCAACGCCCTCGAACAGGAGCTCCGCGCCCTCGAAGCCCAGCAGCAGGCCGAGGCCGAGGCCGCCCGCCAGCGCGCCGCCCAGGACGCCGAACGCCTCGCCCAGGAACGCGCCGAGCAGGAAGCCCGCCAGGCCGCCGAACGCTCCGCCCGCGAAGACGCCGAAAGCCAGGTCCGCGAAATCGAAGAGCGCCTCCGCCTCCTCGAACAGGAGGTCGACGAACGCAAGAAGGCCGCCGCCCAGGCCCGCGAGGAGGCCGAACGCCGCGCCGCCGAGGACGCCGCCCTCCTCGCCCGCGAACGCGCCGAGCAGGAGGCCCGCGAGGCCGCCGAGCACGCCGCCCGCCAGGCCGCCGAACAGCTGGCCCAGGATACCGAACGCCGCCGCGCCGAGCTCGAATCCATGCTCGCCCAGGTCTCCGAGGCCGCCCGCCTCGCCCGCGAAGACGCCGAACGCCGCGCCGCCGCCCAGGCCGAGGCCCACGAACGCGACTCCGCCGAACGCGAAGCCCGCCAGGCCGCCGAACGCCAGGCCCGCGAGGCCGCCGAGCAGCGCGTCCGCGAAACCGAGGAACGCCGCGCCGCCCTCGAGGAGGAGCTCCACCGCCGCGAAGAGGCCGCCCGTACCGCCGCCGTCGAGGCCGAACGCCGTAACGCCGAAGAGGCCGAACAGCGCGCCCGCCGCGAAGCCGAGCTCCTCGCCGCCCAGGAGGCCGAACGCCTCGCCCGCGAAGACGCCGAACGCAAGGCCCTCGAAACCGAACAGCAGCGCGCCGCCCTCGAGGAGGGGCTCCGCCGCCGCGAAGAACAGGCCCTCGCCGACGCCGTGGCCGAACGCCGCCGCAACGAAGAGGAGGCCGCCCGGCGCGCCCAGTGGGAGGCCGACCTCCAGGCCCGCCGCGACGCCGAACAGCTCGCCCGCGAAGAGGCCGAACGCCGTACCGCCGAGGTCGAGCAGCAGCGCGCCCTCCTGGAAGAGGAGCTCCGCCGCCGCGAACAGCAGGCCGCCGAGGACGCCGCCGCCGCCCAGAAGCGCGCCGACGAGGACGCCGAGGCCATGCGCCGACTCGAAGCCGACTGGCAGGCCCGGCAGGACGCCGAACGCGAAGCCCGCCTCGCCGCCGAGGAGGAGGCCCGCCATACCGAACAGCGCCGCCAGGACCTCGCCGCCCAGCTCCAGAAAATGGCCGAGGACAACGCCGCCGCCGCCCTCGCCGCCCAGCAGCGCGCCGATGCCGACGCCGCCGCTCGCCAGCAGATGGAGGCCGAATGGCAGGCCCGCCAGCTCGCCGAACAGCAGGCCCGCGAGGCCGCCGAACGCCAGGTCCAGGAAACCGAGCAGCGCCGCCAGGACCTCGTCGCCGAGCTCCAGCGCCTTACCGAAGAGGCCGCCGCCGCCGCCCTCGCCGCCCAGCGGCGCGCCGACGCCGACGCCGCCGCTCGCCAGCAGATGGAAGCCGAATGGCAGGCCCGCCAGCAGGCCGAACAGCTCGCCCGCCAGGTCGCCGAAGAGGCCGTCCGCAACACCGAAAAGGCCCGCCTCGAGCTCGAACAGGAGCTGATCCGCCAGCAGGCCGCCGCCCAGAAGCTCGCCGACGACGCCGAACGCCGCGCCGCCGAGGACGCCGAGGCCCACGCCCGCGACCTCGCCGAACGCGAAGCCCGCGAGGCCGCCGAACGCACCGCCCGCGAACAGGCCGGGGCCGAGGCCCGCTCCCTCGCCGAACACCGGACCCAGCTCGAACAGGCCCTCCAGGCCAAGGAGGCCGAGGCCCAGCTCGAACGCGAAAAGCTCGAATCGCTCCTCCAGGAAGAGGAGGCCCGCCGCGCCCACGAAGCCGAAGAGGCCGCCGCACGCGAACAGGCCGAGCACGCCGCACGCGAACAGGCCGAGGCCGAAGCCCGCGCCGCCGAACAGGCCGCCGAGGAGGCCCGCCGCCGCCAGGCCGAGCTCGAAGCCGAATTCCAACGCCGCGAAATCGAAGCCAAGGCCGCCCGCGAGGAGGCCGTCCGCCTCCACGAGGAATCCAACCGCCAGACCCGCGAGGCCGCCGAGCGGAAGGTCCAGGAGGCCGAATCCCTCTGCCGTAAGCTCGAAGAGGAAATCGTCCGCCGCGAAGACGAGGTGCGCCTCGCCGCCCAGGACGCCGCCGAAAAGGCCGCCGCCGAGGCCGAGCGCCGCGCCCAGTGGGAAGCCGCCCAGCAGGCCGCCCAGGAGGCCGAACGCGCCGCCCGCGAGGCCGCCGAGCTCAAGGTCCAGGAAACGCAGACCTCCCTCCAGGCCCTCGGCGAGGAGCTCGCCCGCCAAAAGGAGGATGCCCGCCTCGCCGCCGAGGAGGCCCGCCGCAAGGAGGCCGAGGAGGCCGAGCGCCGCGCCCAGGTCGAGGCCGAATGGAAGGCCCGCGAAGAGGCCGAACGTACCGTGCGCCAGGCCGCCGAGGAACAGGCGGAGCAGGTCCGGACCCAGCTGAAGGACCTCGAGGAGGAGCTCGAACGCCGCGAACAGGCCGCCCGCGAAGCCCGCGAACAGCTCGAACGGCGCATCCAGGCCGAATCCGAGCAGCGCGCCCGCGTCGAGCAGGACCTCCAGGCCCAGGAGGCCGCCGCCGGCGCCGCCGCCCAGGCCGCCGCCCAGGCCGCCCAGGACGCCGCACGCCGCCAGCAGAACCTCGAAAACGCCCTCGCCCAGAACGCCGAGGCCGCCCGCCTCGCCAAGGACGAGCTGGAGCAGCGCATCCAGGCCGAGACCGAGCACCGCGCCCGCGTCGAGGAAGCCCTCCGCCAGCAGGAGGCCGCCGCCGCCCAGGCCGCCGACGAGGCCGCACGCCTCGCCGCCGAGGCCGCCGCCCGCCAGCACGACCTGGAGACGGAGCTCGCCCAGACCGCCGAGGCCGCCAGCGCCGCCCAGGCCGACCTCGAGGCCCGCATCCAGGCCGAAACCGAGCACCGGACGCGCATCGAACGGCAGCTCGACGCCCAGAAGGCCGCCGCCGACGAAGCCGCACGCCTCGCCGCCGAGGCCGCCGCCGCCGCCGAGCGCCGCCAGCACGGCATGGAGGAGGAGCTCGCCCGCCGCGAGGAGGCCGCTCGCCTCGCCCAGTCCGAGCTCGAAGCCCGCATCCGCGAAGAGTCGGAGCACCGCGCCCGCGTCGAGCAGGACCTCCGCGAACAGGAAAGCGCCGCCACCGTCGCCGCCCAGCTCGCCGCCGAGGAGCAGGCCGCCGCCGCCGAACGCCAGCGCGAGCTCGAAGCCGAGCTCGCCCGCCGCGAGGACGCCGCCCGCGCCGCCAAGGCCGAGCTCGAAGCCCGTATCCAGGAGGAGGCCGCCCACCGCGCCCAGGTCGAATCCGAGTTCCGCGCGCACGAATCCGCCGCACAGGACGCCGCCCGGCAGGCCGCCGCCGAGGCCGCCACCGCCGCCGCCCAGATCCAGGGCCTCCAGGACGAGCTCGCCCGCCGCGAAGACGCCGCCCGCGCCGCCGCCCAGGAGCTGGAATGCCGCGTCCGCGAAGAGGCCGAGCGCCGCGCCGCCGCCGAGGCCGACGCCGAGCGCCGCCAGCGCCAGGAACGCGCCGCCCGCGAGGCCGCCGAAGCCCTCGCCGCCGAGACCGAGGACCGCGTCCACGCCCTTGAGGCCGAGCTGGAAAAGACCCGTACCGAGGCCCTCCTGGCCCGCGAAGAGGCCGACCGCCGCCTCCAGGAAGGCGACGCCGCCCGCCAGGCCGTCGAATCGCGCCTGCAGGAGCAGTCCCAGGCCGCCGCCGCCGAGCGGGACCTCCTGGAGCAGAAGGCCCGCGACGCCGAAAAACGGTGCTCGCTGATGGAATCGCTCCTCCGCGAAAAGGAGCGCGAAGCCGCCGCCGCCCGCGAGGCCGCCGAGCAGAAGGCCCTGGAAGAGGCCAACCGCCTCGCCCTCGTCGAGAAGGAGCGCAACGCCCAGGCCGCCGCCGCCGAAAACGCCCGCCGCGCCTCGCAGCAGGCCGCCGAGGAGGCCGCCCGCCGCATCCAGGCCCTCGCCGCCGAGCTCGCTAGCAGCGAGGCCAACGCCAAGGCCGCACGCGAGGAGGCCCGCCGCCATGCCGAGGAGGAGGCCGCCCAGCGCGCCAACGAGGCCGAGGCCCACCGCCGCCAGATCCTCGCCGAGAACGAGGCCCGCGCCGAAGCCGCCGCACGCCTGCGCGAGGCCGAGGGCCGCCTCGCCGACCTGGAGCGCCAGCTTGCCGAACGCGCCGCCGAGGCCGACGCCATCCGCAACGAGACCGACCAGATGAAGGCCGACGCCGACCGCCAGCGCCAGGCCCTCGAAGCCGCCCTGCGCGAGAAGGAGCGCGAAATCGAGCAGGCCCGCGAGGCCGCCACCCTCCACGCCCGCGAGGCCTCCGCCGCCCGCGACCAGGAGGCCGCCGAGCGGACCGCCGCCGTCCAGGCCCTCGAGGAACGCCACCGCCAGGAGCTCCGCACCGCCCGCGAGGAGGCCCGCCGCGAAGCCCTGGAGGAGGCCGCCATCGAGCGCGTCGCCCAGGAGGAGGACCGCGTCGGCGAGGCCCGGCGCATCGCCGCCGAGGACGCCGCCCGCCGCGCCAGGCATTTCGCCGAGCAGGAGGACAACCTCCGCCGCCAGATCACCGTCGCCGAAGCGGCCCGCGCCGAGGCCGACCGCCGACGCGAAGCCGCCGAGGCCGAGCTCAAGCGCCAGCAGGACCGCCTTGCCCAGGTCCAGGCCGACCACGCCGCCCAGCAGGAGGCCGCCCAGCGCAAGATCGACCTGCTCGAATCGGAAAAGGCCCGGGCGCTCGCCTCGCACGGGGAGGCCCCGGGCGAGGACCCGGCGCCGCCGCCCGCGCGCCGGAACGTCCGCACCCGATCCGCCGGCGACCTCCTGGCGGCGATCCCGAAGCAGGCGTGGCGCACCGTCGCGGTGCTGGCGCTGGCCGCCGGGCTCATCTGGTGCGCGCACGCCGTGGCGCGGAAGGTCCGCCAGGACCGCGCGCCGCGCACCGCCCCCATCGACGTCCCCTGCCGGCCCGCGCCGGCGCCCTACCTCGACTAGCCACGGAAGGCCCGCCATGAACATTCCCAACACCTTGACCGTCGGGCGCCTCGTCGCCGCCGTGTTCGTCATGCTGGCGATGGCGCTGCCCATCCCCTTCTCGACGTCCTTCGCCTTCATCCTCTTCCTCCTGGCCAGCGTCACCGACGCGATCGACGGCCACCTGGCGCGCTCCCGCAACTGCATCACGGCGTTCGGCAAGCTGATGGACCCGCTGGCCGACAAGGTGCTCGTCTGCGCGGCGCTCGTCGGCTTCGTCGGCATCCGCCTGCCGACCATCGAGGGCTACTCCCTCGTGCCGGCCTGGGTCGTCGTCATCATCATCGCCCGCGAGTTCGCCGTCACGGGCCTCCGCCTCCTGGCGGCCAAGGACAAGGAGCACCGCATCATCTCGGCGGGCAGCTGGGGCAAGCTCAAGACGGTCTGGCAGATGATCGCCATCTCGGCCACCTTCCTCCTGCTGGCCGTCCGCGAGGACGTCCTTCCGTTCTTCCGCGAGGACATCCTGCACGCCTGCCACATCAAGGACATCGCCATCTTCCTGCAGCAATACGACAAGGTCTTCCTCACCACCTCCTGGACGCTTTCCGCCATCGTCGTCGTCATCACGCTCATCTCCGGGTGGAAATACTTCGCCGACCACCTCGACCTGGTCACCGCCGAGATGTAGCCCCCTCCCCGGCCGCCTACCGATGCGCCAAGCGATCGCCACGGACTCCTGGACGGACGCGTTCCGCCGCCACCTGCAGGGCGAAAAGAATGCCTCGGAGCACACCGTCGACGCCTACCTGCGCGACATCGCCCAGTTTGCGCGGGCGACCTGGAAGGGGCAGAAGCCCGAGTGGAGGCGCGTCGGGCGGCTGGCCGCGCGCCGCTTCCTGGCGAGCGTCCAGCGCAAGGGGCTGACGGCCCGCTCCGCCGCCCGCAAGATGTCGAGCCTCCGCGCGTTCTACCGCTTCCTCGTCCGCGAAGGGGGCGCCGAGATGAACCCCTTCGACCTCGTCCACCAGCCCAAGGGCCGGAGCCGCCTGCCCAAGGTGCTGACGCAGCAGGAGGTCCTGCGCCTGCTCGACGCGCCGCGCCTGGGCTACCAGGCCGAGCTCCAGGCCGGCCTGGTGCGCGGGCCGGCGGCCGGGCGCTTCGCGGAGATCGCCGTCCTGCGCGACACGGCCATCCTGGAGCTCTTCTACAGCACCGGCATGCGCATCGCCGAGCTCTGCGGACTGACCGAGGACCGCCTCGACCTCGACAACGCCGTCGCGCTCGTCCGAGGCAAGGGGCGCAAGGAGCGCCTGAGCCCCGTCGGCGGGCCGGCCGTCCGCGCCGTGCGGGCGTGGCAGGCGGCGCGCGACGGCTGGTGGCGCGCCGAAGGCTTTGCCGACGGCGGCGCGCGCCCGCCGCTCTTCGTCAACCGGTCGGGCGGCCGCCTGACGCCCCGCTCGGTCGAGCGCCTCTTCAAGAAGCACCTGGCGACGGCCGGGCTGGATCCCGAGACGACCCCGCACGCCATGCGCCACAGCTACGCGACGCACCTGCTCGACAACGGCGCCGACCTGCGCAGCGTCCAGGAGCTCCTGGGGCACGCCAACCTCGGCACCACGCAGATCTACACGCACGTCAGCATCGAACGGCTCAAGAACGAATACGCCAAGGCCCATCCCCTCGCCCGCCGCAAGGGCCCGTGACCGCCGCCCGCCCCTTTCCCGACCGACGCACCCAACGCACAACCAACCAGGAGTCCACCATGTCCCGCATCTGCTACCTTGTCGCCGACGGCTCGGAAGAGCTCGAACTTGTCGCCCCCGTCGACCTGCTCCGCCGCGCCGGCGTCCAGGTGGACGTCGCCGCCGTCCGCACCGCCGGCGCCGTCCTGGCCCGCGGCTCGCACGGCATCGGCATCGCGCCGGACGCCCCCTTCGACGGCCGCGCCGAGGGCTACGACGCCATCGTCGTCCCGGGCGGCCTGCAAGGCGTCCGGAACCTGACGGCCGCGCCCGAGGTCCTCGACGCCCTCCGTGCGGCGCACGCCGCCGGCAAGTGGGTCGCGGCCATCTGCGCCGGCCCGTGGGTCCTCCACGCCGCCGGCGTCCTCGACGGCGCCCCCTACACCTGCTATCCCGGCTGCGAAGGCGAGATCGACGGCGGCGCTCGCCGCCTGGACCGCCCCGTCGTCGTCGACGCGGACCGCCGCGTCGTCACCTCGCAGGGCGCCGGCACGGCCATCGAGTTCGGCCTGGCGCTCGTCGAGGCCCTCGAAGGCCGCCCCGCCGCGGAAAAGGTCGCCCGCTCCGTCGTCTGGAAAGGCCCGTTCCCGCCATGCCCCTGAAGCTCCTCCTGCACGCCTGCTGCGCCCTCTGCGCCTCGAAGGCCCTGACCGCCCTCCGCCGCGACGAGCCGGGCGCCTTCGACGTCACGCTCTACTGGGACAACCCCAACATCCATCCCCTCGTCGAATGGCGCCGCCGCCTCAAGGCCGTCCGCATGCTCGCCGAGCGCGAAGGCCTGCCCCTGCTCGAAGCGGGCGACGGCGGCGACTCCGGATATGGCCTGACCCCCTTCTGCCGCGCCATCCGCGACGCCGAGCGGCGCCCCGCCCGCTGCGCCGTCTGCTACGCCATGCGCATGGACGCCGCCGCGGCCGCCGCCAAGGCCGTCGGCTTCGACGCCTTCTCCACCACCCTCCTCACCAGCCCCCAGCAGGACCACGAACGCCTCCGCGCCGCCGCCGAGGCCGCCGCCGCGCGATCCGGCGCCGCCTTCCTCTACCGCGACTGGCGCCGCGAGCCCGAGAACCGCGCCATGACGAACCTGCTCTACCGCCAGCAATACTGCGGATGCGCCTGGAGCGAGTTCGAGCGCTACGCCCCCACCAACCTCCACGTCTGGCCCCGCCCCGCCGCCGGAAAGGAATCCTGACCATGGGCACCTACAAATACATCTTCGGCCCCATCCCCTCGCGCCGCCTCGGGCGCTCCCTCGGCATCGACCTCGACCCCGTCAAGGTCTGCTCCGAGGACTGCGTCTTCTGCCAGATCGGCCGCACCACCGAAAAGACACTCGAACGCAAGGAATGGGTCCCCCTCGGCGACGTCCTCGCGGAATTCGCCGCCTGGCGCCAGGAAGGCGTCGCCTGCGACTTCGTCACCCTGTCCGGCAACGGCGAGCCCACCCTCCATACCGGCTTCGGCGACGTCCTGCGCGCCGCCCGGGCCGCCGGCTACCCGACCGCCCTCCTCAGCAACGGCTCCATGATGTGGGACCCCGACGTCCGCCGCGACGCCGCCCTCGCCGACGTCGTCAAGGTCACCGTCAGCGCCTGGGACACCCCCTCCTTCGACCGCCTCCACCGCCCCGCGCCCGGCCTCGGCTTCGACCGCCTGATGTCCGGCATCGCCGCCTTCCGCCGGGAGTTCCACGGGCGCCTCTGGGTCGAGACGATGATCCTCCCCGGCTTCAACGACCGCGAAGAGGACATCCGCAAGATCGCCGCCTGCATCCGCCCCCTCCGCCCCGACGCCATCCACCTGAACACCGCCACCCGCCCCTCGCGCTCGGCGGACGGGCCCCTCGCGCCCGAGGATGCCGCCTGGCTGCATGCCGCCGCCGCCTTCTTCGAGCCCGTCGCCGAAGTCCCCCAGTTCCACGGCCGGATCCGCCCGTTTTCCGCGATGGACGACCACGAAATCGTCGAGCTGATCGCCCGCCATCCCCTCCCCCTCGACGCCATCGCCGCCGCCACGGGCGAACCGGCGGACGCGATCGCCCGCCGCCTCGCCCCCATCCGCGACATCGAGGTCGCCGACGGCGTCGCGCTCGTCCGCGACGTCGCCGCCTCGGAATAGCCGCCTAGGCGGCCCCCTTCGGCCCGGCCGGCGCGCCGCTTCCCTTTTCCGGGGCGTCCGCGGGGGCATCCGCAGGGGGCTTCGGGGGCTCCGGGCGGCGGAGCGGGCCGGGATTGGCCGGCATCCGGTCGGCGATCTCCGCCAGCAGCCGTTCGATGTGCTCCTGGCGGATGGCGCTGGCGCGCGTCGCCCCCAGCACCCACAGCAGCGCCAGCGGCACGAACACCGCCACCACCGCGCACGCCACGCCGACGAGCGCCGCCGCGCCGTCGCGCAAGTGCCGCGACAGCCCGATCCCCGCCCCCACGCACACCAGGAGCAGCACGAACATCAGCAGCAGGTGCAAGGCGTCGACGTGCACCGGCACCTCGCGGATCCGCAGGTTCATCCGGGCGCCCTTCCGGCCGCCGGCCTGCAATCCCGCCGGCATCTTCAGCTCCGGCCTCTCCGCCTTCCGGCCGAGCTTCTTCGGCTTCGGCTTCGGCGGCATCCGGAACCCGCGCCCCTTCGGCTGCGCGCCGCCGTCGCCGGACGCGTCCGCCTCGCGGATCGTAAAGGCCTTCCCGCAGCGGTCGCAATCCATCCGTTCGCCGACCTGCCCGGGGTCGACCTCGTGCTCCGCGTCGCAATGGAAGCAGCGGACCTTCATCCCGCCCCTACTCGGTCACCCGCCAGAGCGCCTCGATCTCGTCCGCGTTCCCCTCCGCCCACCGGCGATATGAGCTCCAGACCGCCTTCTCCTTCCGGTCGCAGCGGAACTTCCCCTTGATCGCGAAATCGTAGGTCCGGTCGAGCGCGTCCCCCGACTGCGAGACCTTGTCCGCCGTCTCCGGCGTAATCTCGTAATAGACGATCGCCTCGCCGTTCTGGAGCTGGAACTCCATCGTCTCCGACGGCAGGTCGTAGCTGATCGTCACGAAATACTTGCTCAGCCCGACCACCTCGCCCCCCACGTCGAGCCCCTCCTCCGGCTCCTCCGCCGTCTCCGGCGTCTCCGGCGTCGCCGGGATGTCCCCCAGCGGGTCCTCCTCCGCCAGGGCGCCCGTCCCGCCGGCCGACTCCGACACATCCACCGAATCCCCCGACGCCGCCATCAGCGCCTCGTAGGACGCCTGCAAGTCGTCGAACCTCGTCTGCAGCGCCGCCAGCTCGTTCTGCAGCGCGATCCGCTCCTTCACCGCCGCCTGCGTCTCGGCGCGCGCCGCGACAATCTGCTCGGCCGTCTCCTCCCGCGCCGCCGCCGCCGCCGCGTCCGCCTGGCTCCGGTTCGCCTTGGCCACGACGTCGATCCGCTCCTCCGCCGACGCCAGCCGCCCCTTCAGCGCGGCCGCCTCCTCCTCCAGGGCCACCTTCTCGCCGCGCAGGATGTCCAGGTCCGTCCGCAGCGCATCGATCGTCCGCAGCACGTCACGCGCCAGGCCTTCGGGGCTTTTCTCGCCCGCCGCCTCGCCGTCGCCCGACTGCGCATCCAGCCGCAGCTGCTCCAGCACCTTGGCCGTGTCCGCCGCCGAAATCCGCGCCTCGTTCCACATGAACCCGAAATACGCCGCCGCCAGCACCGCGGCCACGATCGCCAAAACTCCCAGACTTGTCTTCATCATGGACCTCTCCTCCTTC
>JAZQOP010000229.1:0-3871 GCA_045627965.1 Kiritimatiellia bacterium
ATCGTCGTCGGCATCGGCGACGGCGACGGCGCCGGGGTCGTCGGCGGGGGCTTCGGGCTCGGCGGGGGCGGCCTCGGGTTCGGGCTGGGGCTGGGGCTGGGCGTAGGAGGGGGGGGGCATGGGGCCGCGGGAGGCGACGGCGAGGCCGACGTCGAGGAGGGAGGTGACGGCGGCGTTGCGGTCGGCCTTGGAGGCGCAGCCCATGATGACGGCGATGACGCGTGCGCCGTCGCGCTGGGCTGTGACGGCGATGGAGTAGCCGGCTTTCTGGAAGTAGCCGGTCTTGAGGCCGTCGCAGCCGGGGTAGGAGTTGACGAAGGGGTTGCGGTTGACCATGTCGATGCGGTGGTTGTTGACGGCGACCTGGCCGGGGACGGAGAGGTCGGGGAAGGTGCGCTGCCAGGTGCCGGTGTAGCGGAGGGTGTCGGGATGCTCGCGGATGAGCGCGACGCAAAGCTTGGCGAGGTCGGCGGGGGTGCCGATGTCGGGGCGGCCGGTGTCGGGGGGGAGCCCGTGGGGGGAGATGAAGTGCGTGATGGGGGAGAGGCCGATCTCGCGCGCCTTGGCGTTCATCCTGGCGACAAAGGCGTCGACGGTGCCGCCGACGTGCTGGGCGACGAGGTAGGCGGCGTCGCAGGCGGAATGGACCATCATCGCGTAGAGGAGCTCGTCGAGGGTGAAGGCCTCCTTGGGGTCGAGGTAGACCTGGGAGCCGCCGATCTTGGCGGCGGCGTCGGTGACGTGGACGATGGCGTCGAGGCGCGTCTGGCCCTGCTGGACGGCGTCGAGGGCGACGAAGAGCGTCATCATCTTCGTGAGGCTGGCGGGGTAGGCGGGGCGGTTGGGGCCGTCTTCGCGCAGGACGGCGCCGGTGCGGGCGTCGACGACGATGGCCCCGATGTAGGGGCTCTTGGCGATGCTGCCGATGGACGGGTTGGGCGCGGCGGCGGCCGGTCGCGCGGCGCAAAGAAGCGCGACGGCCAGGATGGCGGAAAGGACGTTCGACGGGGCAAAAATTTTCATGCGGGGCTCCAAGGGTTGCCGCCGGCGTGGCGGCCGGAAGGCATCCTAGCGCATTTCGGCCGCGTTGGAAACTACAGAAAAGCGCCCCGGGGCGGATGATGGGGGGCGGATGCCGGGGGGGGCCGCCCCGGTGCCTTGCCGCGGAAGGGCCGCGGAGGCCATCGGCTACAAGCTGGAACGGGAGGAGCCCGCGCCGCAGCAGCCCGGCTTCGGCGGGCTTGCGTTCAACCGACGGCATCCCGCCGCCGCGCCAGCCGAGCCCTGGCGCACGAAGACGCCGACGGAGGAGGACGCCCAGGTGGACCGGCTGGCCGCCGCGTTCCAGAAGGATATGCGCCCCGTCGGCGAGGAACTCCTGAAACTTCTGGAGACGCCGGAAGGCGACCTGAAGGCGGCCTGCAACGCCCTTGCAAAGCGCTTGCCGAAGATGATCCCCGCCTCCACCGCCATGGCCGACGCACTCGAAGAGGAAATGGCCCGGGCCGTCGCCGGCGAGGTGAAAGTCGAGGAAGAACCAGAGGAACTGGAGCTTTTCGGAAACAGGACAACGCCGATTCTGAATGAGCAGTCCCGTGGAAAAACAACGCCTGAGTCCACCCCTGGGTCGTTTGCTCCGAAAGGCGGTGGTGGGAAAGATGTTTCGCTGCCAGAGAACAAAGGCGAAAAGCGGCGTCGTGAGTGCCGCGAAGCACTGGCCGCCTATAAAGCAAGCAACGATCACCCGAGCGCCGACGACGTGGCCAATGGATCGGTTGACATCCAGACGGCGCTCAAGAAGGGCTTCGAAGCCGAGTTCGGCGGACAGAAGGTGATATTCTTCACCAGTAAACTCAAGGACCACTACGACAACCCGAACCGGGAGGAGGTTGGGCGGTTTGCCCTCGTGCGGGCAGCCGTGCAGGAACGGACGAAGCTCATGCCTGGTGGACACCATGGTGGACAAGTCGTCCTGATGGGACAAAAGCGGCTCGCGCCGACGGAAAAGAAACTTGTCGTCATCGCCGACGAGGAAACGGGAATCGCGGTGAGCGTGATGAAGGCGCAGCAGAATTACTGCGATGGCCATTTCAAACACTGGAGGCGGAAATGAAAAGTGCGCGGAGGCCCCGAAAGACCAACCGCGCGGAGGGCATTATTCCAGCCAAGGACGCTTACGCGCCCGACATGGAAGAGCGTAGCACGCCATCGGCGGATTGCAAGGAGAAATCGTGACCGACGCCATCCAGATTTCCAGCCGGATTTTTGCCGAGGCGGCAAAACCGCGTAAAACGCCGTCTAAGGCCCTTATGGGGTCCGGGGCGGGTCAGTATGCCCCCGGCGTCGCGCAAGCGATTTGCAAAGGGTTTGCAACGGGTTTGCGTGGCGATTGCGGGGAGGTCGGCGGAACGGCCCGCCCCGGGAAGGAGGAAATGCGGGCATGAACGGTCAGACGACACTTGAACATCGGACGAACCGCTTTGGCGTGACAGTGGCTGCCAGGGAGGTCCTGGCCGGGGTGCAGATCTGCCCGGTCGGCGACTGGCCGAACGGCGGGCGGAACCAGCATTGCACGGAGGAGGCGCTGAACCGCGTGGCGGAACGCTGGAAGGCGGACGGCGGACAGGAGGTGCTGGGCATGCAAGAGGGACCACGCCGTCCAGGGGCCGGGGGCGGCAAGACGCAAAAGCGGCGCCACGGGACGCGCGGCGCCCTCGCGGATTTGCGGAATGTTCGCCGAGGCTAACTTCGCCCCAAAACAGCTTTCCATTGAATGGAAACGTGTTTCGGCACTTTTGGGGCTCTTCGGGGAATGTAGTGGCCTGGTGGAATCGGGTGGAAGGGCGGCAACCTTCTTGCAATGCTCCGGTCGTTGCGGGCCGCTCGGAGATCGGCCGCTGCCAGATTCGCCTTTTCAGGGAATGATTCGGATTTTCATGCGTTTTCTCGCCGGATTTCCGACCCAGGCCTTTTCGGCGGTCCTCCCCATTCGCTTCCGTTGCGATTCGCAAAATCGTCGAATCCACATGCCCACCCTGGCCCCATCCGGCAGGGCCCGATCGTCCGGCCGTTCGCCCTCGCCACGGCTTCGGCCGAGTTCAACGGCCTGAGATTCCGCTCCCGAGCTATTCCGAACGCTGCGTGCTCCGGGAGCTGGAGGGCCTCCCCTCGTTGGAGGATGCCACGTGAGGGGGCCCCCCAAGCTTCCGCAGCCTGGCGTCCAGCCGGTCGCGTTGCTTCGCCAGCTCCTCCCGCTCAAAAGCGGCGAGCCCTGCCCGTCCCGGCGGCGTCAGCTAGACCAGGACCGCCAGGATGCCTGTTATTCCAAACACCCATACCGAAATCCAAAACATGATGGGCCATTCTGATATCCACGCCGATGCCAGCGAGACGACAGCCCATATTGCCCAGCTTTTCATGAATGTTCTCATCGCGGTGGATGAGTAGCTTATGAGCGACCCGACCATCAAGATAAAAGTCGCGGCAGGCGTCAACCAGTCTCGCGGGGCCATGGGCCATCACGGATGCCGTCCGCCACTTCGGCCGGATCTGCGATGCGCAGGATCGGAACGATGTGCCTTTGGTGTGGGCGGTGCCGTCGGCGTCGGCAACTGACAGGGGGTCAGCGGCGGCGGAGAAGATGCCAGCAGTAGCAGCAAAACGCCCAGGAGGCGAAGATCATGGACCAGGTCCGTCCCCAGGCAGCCACACCTTCGCTTCCGCGTCCAAGGAATGGAAATAATGTCGCGACGCAAAGGACGGCCAGCAGAATGGTCATGGCGGCAGAGGTTTTCATCGGGGCCAGTATGGTTGCATGAGTGGCGGCTTGGTCTTCTCCGCGCATTGCGCGTTTCGTGTCAGGCGGGCGGGG
>JAZQOP010000230.1:0-29251 GCA_045627965.1 Kiritimatiellia bacterium
CCGAAACCTACTTTTCCGACAGCGCCGACGCCACCCGCGACATCGCCGCACGCCTCGTCGACCGCTGGGCCCCCGGAACCATCGTCTGCCTCCACGGCGACCTCGGCATGGGCAAGACCTGCTTCGCCCAAGGCGTCGCCCGCGCCCTGGGCATCCGACGCGCCGTCGGCTCCCCGACCTTCACCCTCATCAACGAATACCGTGGCGCCAAGCCCCTCGCCCACGTCGACCTCTACCGCATCCGCGGCTCCTCCGACGCCTTTTCCCTCGGCCTCGAGGACTATTTCGACCACTACGACGGCATCGTCCTCCTCGAATGGGCCGAGCGTGCCGCCAACCTCATCCCCGACGACGCCTGGCACATCGAGTTTTCCGCCCCCGACCCCGCCCGCCCCGACGCCCGCCGTCTCCTTGTCCTGCCCCCCGGCGCCTCCGGCGTTGACGCGGGCGCCCCCGAAAGTGTAGAGTAGCCCCAACCCTTGGAGGTCCCATGAAGACATTGCACCTGATCCTCGCCGCCATCTTCTACCTGCTCGTCGTCGCCACGGGCCTGGCCCTCATCGTCCTCTTCGGCACCCCGGCCCTTCTCGACCCCGTCCGCGACTTCCTCTACGACGTCCCCGCCTGGATGCCCATCGCCGCCGGATCCGCCGCCCTGCTCCTTCTCGGCGCCATGTTCCTCACCGGCGCCCTGGCCCGCCGCCGCCGCCAGTTCATCACCTTCGAAAACGAATCCGGGCGCGTCACCGTCGACACCGAGGCCGTCTCCTCCTACCTCTCCACCCTCCGCGACGAGTTCGCCGCCGTCGTCTGGCTCAAGCCCCGCCTCCGCGTCGCGCACGGCGCCCTTCGCGTCGGCATCGCCCTCGGCGTCCGCGCCGGCACCCAGATCAACGAGCTCTGCCGCCTCATGCAGGCACGCGTCAAGGACATCCTCGAAGAGCACCTCGGCACCTGCGACCTCCTCGGCATCGAGCTCGAAGTCGACGAAATCCGCCATCCCGGCTCCCGCAAATCCTCCGAAAGCCTCTAGCCATGGACTGGGACCTCTTCCTTTCCGGCCACCTCGACGTCGCCCGCGAGGTCGGCACCCGCCTCCGCCCCGCCGCCGAAGCCGCCGCCAAGGCCGTCTCCGAGGCCATCCGCGCCGGCGGCCGCGTCCTCCTCTGCGGCAACGGCGGCTCCGCAGCCGACGCCCAGCACTTCTCCGCCGAGCTCGTCAACCGCTTCCTCCTCGAACGCGCCCCTTACGCCGCCATCGCCCTCACCACCGACTCCTCCATCCTGACCTCCATCGCCAACGACTACTCCTACGAAGAGACCTTCTCCAAGCAGGTCGAGGCCCTTGGGCGCCCTGGCGACGTCCTCATCGCCATCTCCACCTCCGGCAACGCCCCCAACGTCGTCCGCGCCGCCGAAGCCGCCCGCAAGCGGGGCATGTCCGTCGTCGTCTTCACCGGCGGGGCCACCGGCGGGCGCCTCGCCCCCCTCGCCACCCCCGGCCTCCTCCTCCAGGTCGCCTCCTCCGCCGTCACCGCGCGCATCCAGGAAGGCCACGCCATGCTCGTCCACGCCATCTGCCAGATCGCCGAAGAGCTCCTCGCCCAAGCCACCCCCTAACCCCGCCCCCTGAACATGGCCGTCAACTACTGCCCCATCTGCTCCGTCCTCGGTTTCATCCTCTCCCCCGACCGCCAAAGCGTCCTGATGGTCCACCGCATCGCACGCGGCGAGGCCCGCGACGAAAACCACGGCAAATACAACGGCCTCGGCGGACACGTCGAACGCGACGAAGACATCGCCCACGCCCTCATCCGCGAAATCAAGGAAGAAGCCGACATCGACGTCACCCACATGACCTTCCGCGGCTCCGTCAACTGGACCGGCTTCGGGCGCGACGGCGAGGACTGGATCGGATTCATCTTCATCGTCGACGCCTTCGACGGCGTCCCCTGCTCCTCCAACGACGAAGGCCCGTTGGAATGGATCCCCATCTCCAAGATCCCCGAGCTCCCCATGTGGGAAGGCGACCGCTACTTCATCCCCCTGGTCTTCGACTCCGATCCCCGCCCCTTCCACGGCCTCCTCCCCTACGACCACGGCCGTCCCGTCTCCTGGTCCTGCACCCGCCTCTAGTAGCCCCCGCAGCCCCCCCGCCCCCTGCCCGCAACCTTCATCCCTATCCGCAACCCAGTGCAACAATTCACGGGGCAAACAGAGCAGTTCCCCCACCTCATGTATATATACTTGAGAGGGCATCCGGAAGTGACGTCTGCCGCCATTCTCCGTTCGCCACAGTCCCCACTCAGGCGCATACGATGTCTTTTCGGTAAACACCTGCGACGTTGAAGTCGCGGACGTATTCGCCTTTGTTTGGGAGCGGGATCGGTTTGTATTTCGTGTTCAGCGGATGAAGCGTGACGGACGCATATTCAGCACCCTTCATCACATACGAGATCTTCTTGATCGCATACGAACCCATCGGCTCATCACCGGGAATCGCGGCATGTTCGACAAGCACGACATCATCATTGGCGCAGGTCTTGTCGCGATCCTCAAACACGCACATCTGTCCGTCGTGAATGAGCGGCTCCATCGAATCGCCCGCCGCCCGAACAACAAACAGCTTTTCGTTCGGCCGACGCAGCCCGCGAACCCGCACCCATCCCGTCGGCTCCGCCAACTGATCCGCACCGAACTTCCCGCATGCGGCCTTAAGCGAATACAGCGGCAAGTAATCCCGATACTTCAGCTCCTCTCCAATCTCCGACAGAATCGTCGCCTTCGCCGGCTTTGCCGCAATCTGCGCGATCGGGAAACCACCCTGGAGGATGAAGCGCCGGAACAAATCGTCAACCTTCGAGGTCACCGCAAACGACGAAACCGGATGCCCTTCAACGGCTGCAAAATAGGACTGCGCCTTCCTCTTGTCAACCGTTCCCATCAGCGCATCAAAGCGATTGAACGCATTGAGCGTCGCCGCTGTCACTGGATGACTCATGATGGTGCGGAGCAAGAGTTCATCGGCCCCAAATACTTCGGCAAATTGATGGATCTGATCATTCTTCGCCCACTCGGCATATTCGGCGATGTAATCCGTAAAAGTCTTCAGCGGATCAACCGTCAGATTTCCGTTCTGAATGTCGGCCAGAATCTGCTTGGCATAGCGCTGGTCTTCCTGACCGAGTGTCGCAAACGAACGATGAAGTTCGTCCAACAACGCCTGCTGCTGCGCACTGCCCGGCAACGCCTTCAGGAATTTGGTGAAGCGAGAGTTCATGTAGTTCGCGTCAATCCGGCCCGTTCCAATCTGGATGATTGTCGGCTTGATCACGAACGGCGGCACGCCGCCAGATCCACCGCCACCCCCACTTCCGGAACCACCCCCGCTCGCCCTTGCCAACAACTCCTTATAACGCTGATTGAGCGCCTGATAGTTCTCGTACGTGAAATCAACCTTGATTGGCGTAGTCTTACCTGTTGACTTCGGGAAGTATTCCTCCTGCCCCCACCGAAAACCCTGAACCTCAATGGCACTGACAAGCTCGCTGAATTCGACGAACAACACGGCGAACCGTTCACATTCCGACTCGTCATCTGGCAGCTTTTCAAAATCCGACGCACCGGCCAGCACAAAGAGATTCCGCAAGTTCGCAAAGCAACCGTTCGCCGCCAGAAGGTTGTCACCAAGCTTACTGACAAACACCTGCACCGGCTTGTCACCAGAATACTCCTTCAAAGCCTTCTCGATGTTGCCTCGCATCGTATTCGGCTTGCGGTAGTAGTAGATGTTGCCGAACGGCTTGTCGGGACCGAACAAACGATTCGTCCGCGAAAACGCCTGGACGACGCGCTCGTTTTCAAAAACCTTGTCCAGAAACAGCGTATTGATCCATTTCGAATCATATCCAGTCAACATCTGATCGACGACGATGAGCAGATCGAGCCTCGCCTCTGGAACCGAATCGATTTTCGCGTATGGTTTCCTGTGCGCCAGTCGCAAGGCGACGTCCTTCTTGTATGCCGCCCAATGCGGAATTGTGAACCGCTTACCGTAACGCGCATTGTAATCCGTCAAAATCTCGACCATCGCGTCGGACTTTACCGTTCCACCCGCATTGTTGTCGATGTTGGGATCAAACAAGGCCGACACCTTGAGCTGCGGCACCTGGGCCTTGAAGAGCTTGTAGTATTCGATCGCTTCGGCAATGGAGGAAGTTGCCAGAAGCGCATGGAACTTTCCCGAACGGCTGGACACGTCCCATCCGCGCGAAATATGCTCGACAACCTTCTGCCGATAACCGTCATTGTCGTATTGGCCGGACGGAAGCTTCTCTTCGATCTCCTCCATCGACACTGCCCCGCTCATGTACTTGAGATAGACCTTCGACTTGTCCGGATCCGCCAGCGCCTCCGTCTCGTCCTTGGCATTGGCCTCGCGCAACGCAACCTGCTGCCGGACATCTGCGTCGAGATAAATTTGCACCAGATTCGGATCAAACCCAAGGACATTCTTATCCCTAATGCCGTCCGCAATACTGTACCGATGCAACTCATCCCCGAAGATGTCGCTCGTGAGTTTGCCATTAGCACCTTTGCGCGAAAGAATCGGCGTTCCCGAGAAACCGAAGAAGATTGCCTCCGGGAAGGTCTTCTTGATTGTCCCCAGCATCTCCCCTGCCGTATCGCGGTGCGCCTCGTCAACGACGAACACAACGCGCTTGCGGCGAATGAGCGCGATGTCCGCGGCCTTGGCGGCCTCATCCTTGATCCGGCTCATCTTCTGAAGCGATGTCACGATCAACTTGTCCGCGCCTGCCGCGCTTTTGAGTTTACCGATCAGCGCATCTGTATTCTCCGTCTCCTGCACGTCGGTCGCGTCATCGGCGAAGTTCTTGAAGTTCTGCGCCGTCTGCGTACCGAGTTCGATGCGATCCAAGAGGAACACGACCTTGTCCGCGTCGTTCGACTCGGCGATCAGCTGGGCGCTCTTAAAACTCGTCATCGTCTTCCCGGATCCGGTCGTGTGCCAGATGAACCCGCCGTAGATTTCACGCGCCGTCCAATCGACTTCCGACACGCGCTTCGCCACGCTCATGGCCGCATAATACTGGTAGCTGCGCATGACCTTGAGCTTTTCGTCGTCACCGTCCGCGACCGTATAGAACCCGATCATCTGATGCGCCATCGGGATCGACAGCAGATGCTCCGCGATCTTCTTCCAGTCGTTGATCGGCTCGTTGTTGCGGTCCGCCCAATGGAAAAACCACTGCGGATCGAGCGGCACGCCGTCACCCGGATTCGCGAAATACACCGTCTCTTCCGGCGTCATCGCCACGAACACCTGCACCAGCGAGAAGATTCCGCGAAAGACGCCTTCGTGCGAATAATTCTGAATCTGATACGCCGCCTGGGTGACGTCCACCTTGCTGCGCTTCAGTTCCACATGGATGACCGGCATGCCGTTGATGAGCAGCATGAAGTCGCCGCGTCGGGCCGGGAACATCTTGTTACGCGGCGTGAAACGCGGCTGTTCGGCAATCTGATAGACGCTCGTTCCTCCCGCGATCTCGTTGCGGTCGTAGATCTTGAGCGGAATCGACTTCCCGAGATGCGCCTTGTCCTCGGGATTTTCGCGTACGATCGAGATCGTCTTCCCGTTGATGAACCCATTCAATGCGTAGGGCGAGTCCAACACCTTGATCTGATCGAGAATCTGCCCCATCTCCGAATCCGTGAGCGGATACTTGTCGAGCCGGTCGACGGTGCAGTTGTTGCGGTAAAGAATGTCCGCCCAGTTGCGGATTAAGTCCTTCTCGGTTGGATACTTGATGACTTCGCGGCTCCATCCCTTGTCAAAAAGGACGGTAATCAACGCCCGTTCGAAATCTGCCTCATCTGAAAACGCCATAAGCACCTCCTCACACGAACATCCGCTCCAGGAGCGACGCCTTCACCTGCCGTAGTTTCGTTACCTTCTTCTCCGCCGCCCCGATCAACCGATCCAAGTTGCGGAAGAACGCGGCAATCTTCCGCTGCTCGGGGAGGGTGGGAGTTAAGACAGAAATCGCCAAGAGGTCACTTTCCGACACCTTGCGTCTAATTTCCATCATTCCACACGCCCTGGATGCAAGTAACTTTTGCGTTTCCTTACGCCAAAACCAATAGCCAAAAAATTCCGAGCAGGTTCCCGCCTTGGGTGTCAATGCATAATACACCGGGCTAATACAACCGTCGTAATGCGAAACTCCAACCGAGCCAATAATCACATTCATGCTATTAAGCACAACGTCGTCAGCACGAGCGATCATATATCGAGACAAGTCTTCTTTTGACTTGTTGCCCACATTACCCTTATCGGTATACCGAATCACCCCAACATCTTTCATCACAGAGAGGATCCCTGTAAAGCTCTTATCGGCATTACTCTCATGCCGTAAATCAAAACTACTTCCCAGGCACTTCTCTTCCCACTTTCCCTCAAACCCCTTAAAGCGAATTTCGGGGACGCACTGTCCCGGCCGCGGAAACATCTTCACCAGCATCGCCCGCTTCAACTGGCGAAGAGAAGTGAGATGTGACGATTCCATGAGAATCAGTTTGTCAAAATTTCGAAAAGCGGTTGCGATCCGCACCTGCGTGTTCCGTCGCGGGCAAGAAATACAAATATCTTTCAACAATGGGAATTTCAAGTTCCACGTATCAGAAGTCATTCCTTGCGAATTACGTTGAAACTGTCGTAGAACTTCCGGGCGCTTAAATGTGTATTCAAAAAATTCGGAATCAGATTCCGCATTAGGGACGATCACCGTGTATGCAGGACTAACTATGCCATCATACTTTGACGCCCCGCACGCACCTTGCCACATCCTCATTGAATTGTAGGCAAGGTCGCGAATTTTCACCACCTTATAATGCGACTTATCAGCACTTGAGGAATCTGTCTTGCCACTGTCACATGCACGGACAACCCCATGCCGAATCGTCACAGACAACAACTCTCCATCGGCTGATCGTTCATCGCGCTCAGAAAACAACTCGCCAATCGGCTGCCGAGCCCACTCCCCTACACACCCTTTGAACCGCAAGCGCGGCACGGGGGCTTTTTCGCTTGTCCGCGTCATTTCCCGCCTCCCACTACTTTGGCGAGGGCCTTGACTCCCTTCATGTTGAATTCATCGCCAGTGAGTTCGCCGAGCAGCGCACTGAGTTCGCCTCTCGCCGCGTCCATCTCACATTCGACGTCGTTGAAAGTCTCGGCGTATTTCGCGGCAAGTTTCCTGACGGCTTCAATGAGCGAATCCACGACACCGTTTGACAAACTGTAAATGCGGGCGTATAGCGGCAGGATCCACTTCTGCTCCAGCAGCATCCGTGCATCATCATCAGAAAGCGTTTCAATCGTCTTCTTGGTTAGTTCGTGAAGCGCAGCACGCATTTCTTTGAGCGCCTTCTTGAGCGCCTTTTCCCGCTCGATCGTCGTCAACGCCTTGACGAGAATGTCGTCTATCAAACCCTCGACAAGATTTCCGTTGTCCACCAAGTATTGAAGCTGCCCCGCTTTCTTGACGCGAAGACCGCCGAATTGTTCCGCGAAGATTTCCGCCACCCGCACCGACACCTGCTTGCCGTCAAACGCATCATTGTCGTCGTTCAGATACTTTTCCTTGTCGTCATCGTCCATCTCGTCCATCAACGACAAAAGCCGTGAACCGGCATCTTCAAGCTCGCGTTCCTTGTCCGCGATCTTCTTCGCCTCATCCGCCAACAGCGTTCTCTGCACAAGATCAAACGGAATGATGTGCCCGACCCAACCGTCCTGAACCTCTTGCTCCTTACCGTCCTTCTTCTTCAGCACCATGTTCGGATCGACAAGTCGAACCGCGTCGAATCCTTCTTGCTGGATCATTTCAAGGTCGTTTGCCGTTTGCACCCAGCATTCCGCCAAATGCTGATAGGCGTCATACGGATTAACGAGCGGCACGTCCTCCAGCCGACGGAAAATTTCCGCCGCGATCCTGTCCGCCTCCTGCACCACGGAAAGCTTCATCATCCCATCCAGAAGTTCCTTCGACAGATAATCTGGAAAGTCATAAACGGCTTTCGTAAACAGATCACGAAAAGCCCGAACGCTCTTATGTTTCTCAGTCAGATCTCGAAGATCGCCGTCCTTCAACCGAGCATACGGCGTTCCGTCGGATGTGAACAACGCCTCGCGCAAACCGCGGAACACCTTCCAATACGCATCAAGCGAATCGATCTCGGACTCCGGCACGCCTCCCGCCATCGTCGCGTAAAGGTCCCAGGTCTCGGGATCGTCGGACGAATCGACGTATCGCGGGATGTTGAGGTTGTAGTCGTTCCAGCGGATTTCGTCACGCGAAACAAGGTGACTGAATTTCGCGATGTCCTTTCGGGCAACCACGGCATCGACAATTCGGCGGATGTCACACGCACGGAGCTTGTTCTTCTTGCCGGACTTCACAAAGCCGCGTGAAGCGTCGACGAAGAAAACGCCATCGTCCGAACGTTGCTTCTTCAAGACCATGACCAGCGTCGGGATGCCCGTACCGAAAAAGATATCCGGCGGAAGCCCGATCACCGCGTCGATGTGATTGTGCTCGATGAGATTCTTGCGAATCGCCCCTTCCTCGTCGCCGCGAAACAGGACGCCGTGTGGCAGGACGATGGTCATGATGCCGTCGGGCTTGATGTGATAAAGGTCGTGCAGAAGGAAGGCGTAGTCCGCCTTCGACTTCGGTGCCAGGCCAAACGAATACCTCGGATCGGATTTCTTCGCGTCGTCTGGCGTCCAATTCTGCGAGTAAGGCGGATTCGAGACAACCGCATCGACATAGAGCGGATTCAATCCCGAACCCGACTCGTCCGCCATCGGCCAATCCTCCTCCAAAGTGTCCGCATTGCGGGTTGCGATATTCGCCGCGTCGATTCCGCGCATCACAAGATTCATGCGCGTCAGGTTATAAGTGTTCTCCTTCAGCTCCTGCGCATAATACTTAATCTTGCCGCGGTCGCGCATGAACTTGGCGACCGACTTGCCGATGTTGATCAAGAGCGAACCCGATCCGCTGGTCGGATCGTAAATCTGAATCTCCTCACGTCCCTGAAGATGATGGGCGATGATTTCGCTCATCATGACGGACACTTCATGCGGCGTATAGAACTCACCGGCCTTCTTGCCTGCATTCGCGGCAAAGTTGCTGATGAGGTATTCGTAGATGAAGCCGAGGACGTCATAGTCCTGCCGTCCGTCCATTGGAATGTCCTTGATCAGCTGCAAGAGCGCCGCAACCGCCTTCGTCTGGGCGCCCGTCGATTCGCCGAGCTTGCGAAGCCCGAGTTGAAGCGTATCGAAAATCTTGTCGAAGACCGGTTTGTAATTAGCACCGACTAGCCGCTCGAATGCCGTCAAGGCGTCCTGAACATTAGAAACGGCAAAGGTCTTCGCCTCGTCCTTCTTCAGCCATGTTGAGAAGAGATTGTCATACGCGATGAAATAGCCAAGCTTGTCCTGGCAATAGCGGACGGCATCCGCATCCGAGTCCGAAAGCACGGCAAGCTCCTTGTCCGTCATGCCATCCGCGCGCAGCTGACGTTCCTCCTTGTCGGATAGGAACTTGTAGAAGATAAAACCGAGGATGTAGTCCTTATACTCGTTCGCCTCGATCTTCGACCGCATCTTGTTGGCCGATTCCCAAATCTTCGACGCCAACTGCTGCTTATTCATCGTTCTTCTCCTTTCGTCCGCCAGCTGCGCGCGCGGACGTTGAGGAGAAAAGCACCGGGGACACACCCCCGCCTATCTCATACTCTCTTGAGGGTGCCCTGGAAGAAACCCAACTATGAATACAAGACGGCTAAAGAATGCATCCCCGGAATGGGGCGCATTCCTGCCAACTCGTCGTTCATAGTTTTGAAAAACTTTCCAGGGCTTTTCAAGAGAACGTCGCGTTTGCAGTTACGCAAAATCAGTTTCGATGGGCCGTTGACCCACCGCTATCGTCTACGTCTGGCAGACCTCCTTGCAATTGTGGTGTGTTGGCATGGCGCAGAGCATACTAAACTTACGACCGCAATGCAAGAATGACCGCCGAATCAGGCTCCATCCGCAGTTTGCCAGAATAACGGACACCGGCCGGGAAGCAGGCCGGACGGCGGGGCGGGTGTCGCAGGAATGGGCGGGGACGGGGGGGGGCGGGAGCTAGTTGCGCGGCTTTGCCATGTAGCACCCGCCGGTTCGCTTGCTGCCGCGGTGTTCGATTTCCGGCAAGGCGGCGAGGGCGCGGCCGAGGCAGAAGCCCAGTCCAGCAGGTCGCCGATCAGGCGCGGGACCTGGCTTGTCAGGCGGAGCCATGTGCAGTCCATTGCCCAGCCCGTCGACGACGCCCACGTTGAGGGAGGCTTTCTTGGGGGGGCGGGGCTTTTTTCCTCCCCATTCGGCCGGGGTTCGCTATACTCGCGGCGCGGTCGGGCCAATAGCGGTCCGCATCGGCGGCCATCGGGCGCCGGAGCGCCGCCGGCCCGTTCGCATTTTACGAGGTTTTCGCATGCTCTACTACTTGTCGCTTTTCACGGACCGGATTGGCGCGTTCAACATCTTCCAGTACACCACGACGCGCGGGGCGATCGCCGCCGCCCTGTCGTTCCTGCTCTGCCTGGCCTTCGGGCGCCGGGTGGTCGCGCTGCTCCACCGCCTCAAGTTCGGGCAGCAGGTCCGGACCGGCGACGAGATGAAGGCCATCAACCACGGCGGCAAGAAAGGGACGCCGACGATGGGGGGTCTTCTGATCCTGGCGGCCTGCAGCGTCTCGGCGGTGCTTTGCTGCCGTCCGGACGTGCCGCAGTGCCACATTGCGCTGGCGACGCTGCTCTACATGGGCGGCGTCGGCCTCTGCGACGACCTGCTCAAGATCCGCCGGAAGAATTCCGACGGGCTATCCGAGAAGTCCAAGCTCATCTTCCAGGCCCTTTGGGCGGTCGTCGCGATCCTGTGGATGCATGCGATCCCCTCGCTGGCGCCGCACATCGACGACTTCTACGTCCCCTTCCTCAAGGACCCGCTTTTCCACGATCCGACGCACCTGGTCACGCTGCTGCTCGTCTTCGGGCTCATCCTTGGGGCGACGAACGCGGTCAACCTGGCGGACGGGCTCGACGGGCTGGCCGCGGGCACCTACCTGCCGACCCTGGCGACCTACCTGGCGCTCGCCTACCTGGCCGGCCATTCGCTCTTTGCCAGCTACCTGCACCTGCCCGCCATCGCGGGGAGCAACGAGCTGGCGGTCTTCTGCTGCGCACTGCTGGGGGCCGTCGGCGGCTTCCTGTGGTGGAACGCCTATCCGGCGAAGGTCTTCATGGGGGACACGGGTTCCCTGGCGCTGGGGGGCGTCATCGCCGTCCTGCCCAGCCTCGTCAAGCACGAGCTGCTGCTGCTGATCGCGGGGGCGGTCTTCGTGGCCGAAGCCGGGTCCGTCCTCATCCAGCGGACCGCGTGCAAGCTCCATCGGCGCCGCACCGGCGAGGGGCTTCCGCCCGAGCGGCGGCCCTTCCGGATGACCCCCCTCCACCACCATTTCGAGATCATCTCCAAGGAGCACCTGACCCAGGCGGGGCGTTCCCCCGACTCCGCCGAGAACTCCGTCGCCGTGCGTTTCTGGATCGTTTCGGCCATTTTCGCGGCCATCGCCCTCGCCACCCTGAAGATCCGGTAGCCGCCATGGCCGAAATGCGCATCCCCGGGGGGGATCCGAACCACCCCTGCCTGTTCTGCCAGCTGCCCGCCGGGCGCATCGTCGCCTCGACGCCGCACCTGCTCGCCTTCCGCGACGGCTTTCCGGTCAGCGCGGGGCACACGCTGGTCGTTCCGCGGCGCCATGTCGCCTCCTTTCGCGACCTGACGCCCGAGGAATGGGGCGAGGTCCATCCCCTCATCCAGTCGCTGGCGGCCGATCTCAAGGCGGGCGATCCGTCGATCACGGGCTTCAACCTAGGCATCAACGACGGGGCCGACGCCGGGCAATCCGTCTTCCACTGCCACATCCACCTGATTCCGCGGCGGCAGGGCGACCATCCGGCCCCGCGGGGCGGCGTCCGGGCCGTCATTCCCGGGCGGCAAAGCTACTGAGGCGCCCCCCGCCCGCGCCGAGACGCAGGCCCACCGGGAAAAAAGGCCGGCAGCGAACCGCTGCCGGCCTTTTCGTGCCGCGGGGGCTTACCAGCCGCCCCAGCGAGTGGGCGAATCGTAGAACATGTCGGGCGTCAAGGTCCAGACCCAGTCCAGGCCGCCGCGGCTGACGATGACCAGCATGTCGTTCACGCAGAACGGATGCTCGTCGTCGCCCAGGGCGCGATGGTCGCCCTCGATGAAGCACCACTTCGCCTTGACGGTGTCGTAGTAGACGCCGGAGGAGCGGCGGACGTTCTTCGTCTCGGTATCGAAGGCGTAGAGGATGTCGCAGCTCAGGTCGGCGAACCCGAGGGAGCCGGCACCGTGGAAGCCGCTTTCGAGGAGGTTCAGGCGTGCGGGGTGCATGGCGGCGGGCAGCGGGAAGCCGCAGAGGTTGTAGACCGCGCCGGCGCGAGGGGTGCCCGCCCGGATCGGGATCGAGAAGCCATCCTCGGGAATGGCGCCGAGGACGTTGTTCGTCGGGACGCGGAGGATCGGGTGCCAGCGGAACCCGGCGAGCGTCCGGCCGCCGTAGGTGGTGGAGAACTCGACGAGGTTCGTGCGGGACTGCATGTCGGGGAGGACGATCGAGAAGCCCCGGATGAAGAGGTCCGTGTCGATGTCGTCCGAGACGTCTTCGCCGGAGGAATTGCTGTACCAGTGGCCGTCGCTGCCGAACCAGTAGGTCGAGCTCGGGACGCGGCTGGCGACGTCCATCGTGTAGGCGCCGCGGCCGTAGACCTCGATACGGGTCGCCTCGGTCGCGTCCTCGCCCGAAGGCCAGACGTTCGTGTCGCCGCCGAAGATGCCGCCGATCGTGTTCGTGTAGGCGTAGCCGTGGAGCGAGACGAAGTTGGCGCCTTCGACCAGCGGGACCGATGTCATCGCGTAGACGTCCTCGCTCATCAGCGGGCGCTGGGTGCGGACCGAGACCTCGCCGGCGGCGTTCGTCACGACCACCTCGCGGCGCCAGCGGTCCTTGTAGGAGGCGCGGTAGAAGCGGATCGTCGACTGCGGGTGGTCGAGGGCCAGGGCGTCGGTGAACCAGTTCGAGCGGATGGTCGAGACGAGCGACCAGGTGTTGTTCGTGCTTTCGGCGAAGGTCTGGGCGTCCCAGTAGATCAGGTCGTAGTCGCGGCGGACCTCGCCGATGCTGTTGGAGGCGGCGAGCCAGTAGATGGCGGCGGTCTGGCGGTCGTCGACGCGCATGTTGTGGTTCGTGCCGAAGGCGTTGGTCACGAAGGAACGGGCGCGCATGACGCCCTGGGTGACGGCGAACTTGATGGTGTTGTTCGTCGCCCAGGAGTATTCGTTCGCGGGGCCTTCGTTGCCGGCCTTGTCGACGCCGACGATCACGACGACATAGTCGCGGTCGTAGTCGAGGTCGTAGAGCGTCGCGGCGGCCGTCGAGGAGGAGGCCAGCGTGGCGTAGGTGGCGGCACCGGCCGAGGGATCCTCGACGGTGCTGGTGGAGACGACGTTCGACCAGTCGCGGTAGGCCTGGTTCAAGACGAACTCGGAGTAGATGTAGGCCTCGGGCGAGGGATAGCCCTCGTGGGCCTCGGCCTCGACGGCGTCATACATCCCGTAGTAGACCTTGTAGGTCGCCCAGGGCGAGAGGACGTCGCTGCCGCTCCAGGCCGGCTGGTAGTTCACGCTGGCGGGGTCGTCGGGGCCGACCGCGGAAGCCGTCCAGGAGAGGGCGAACTGGGTCGTCGGATCTTCGACCGACTCGGTCGAGGCCACGACGTCCGGGACCGGCGTCGGCGGCGTGATGTCGTAGGCCAGGGCGAAGGACTTCGGGGTGCCGGGGAGCTGGTCACCGGGGCGGTCCGCGTCGGCGTCGATCGCGAAGACGTAGTTCGTGAGGAGGCCCTGGTCGGCCGCCGTCATCGAGCTGGCGCCGAGGTCGGCGCGGATCATCGTCTTCCCTTCGACGACGTTCGTGGTCGTCACCAGCTCGGTGCCATCCATCGGCTGCTGCGGGAGGACGGTCGAGCGGCGGTATCCGGCGATGCCGGAGACCTCGATGTCGCCCTCGTTCAGCTCGCCATCCTCGGCCGCCTCGAAGGTCAGGACGACGGCCGAGAGCTCGTTCGTCCAGGGGGCGGTCTCGCGGGTCAGCTCGCCGACGACGGCGGGCTGGCCGTTGACGCTGACGTCGCCGGGAGCGGTCGGGGCGGAAGTGTCGTCGTCGCGGACCTCGAGCCATCCGAGGACGACCTCGCGATAGCACTGGTCGCCGTCGCGGTTGCCGTCCGCGTCGTAGAGGCCGGCCTTCATCTCGTAGACGGCGGAGGGGCCGACCGGCAGCCACTGGCCGACCGTGTTCGTGTCGAAGCTCGTCCAGGCCCAGACGCTCGTCGGGAAGAGCATGGCGCTCTTGGTCTGGATGAGCGGGCTGGAGAGGTCCGCCCGGTAGTGGGCGCGGTCCTTCGTCACGAGCGAGCCGATGCTCAGCCAGCTGTTCGTCCGGACGTGGGCGAGCTCCGTGTTCAGCTCGGTGGTGCCGAAGAGGACGCCCTGGACGCTCTGTCCGGAGTAGCCGCCGCCGTAGTCGTAGGCGGGGAGCTCGACGTAGATGCCGTCGCCGTCGGCGAGGCGGCCGTCATAGACGCGGTTGGTCAGAGTCGCCAAGGTCACGGCCTGGTTGGTCGGGGGCAGGTCAGAGAGGCGGGCGTCGCCGAGGGCGGAGAAGACGGTGCCGGTCATGACCTGCGGGATGCGCCAGCCGCCGCTTTCGCCGTAGCCGCTGTTCCAGCGGTTCTGGACGTTGGGCAGGCCCGTGTCGTTGTCGAGGAAGGTCACGCTGCCCAGCGAGAGGTCCGAAGCGGCCAGGCTGTCAATGTTCACGCCGTTCGCGTCCGTGCGGTCGTCGTCGAGGTCTCTCACGCTGGCGGCCGTGATGCCGTAGGTCACCTTGAAGTCGCCGGCGTCCGTCGCGGCCGTCAGGTCGGCCGAGGCCTGGGCGAGGTTCACGTTCCACCAGGCGACGGCGTCGAGCTTCTCGGCCGTCGCGGACGGCTCGAAGCCGCCGGCGGCCGTCAGGAGGGAATCCGGCGCGATGGTGTTCGTGAGGCCGCTGATCGCCTTCGAGACGGCGAGGGCGGGCAGGTCCCATCCGCTGTAGTCGTAGAAGCTCGTGCCGACGACCAGGGCCGCCAGCGTTTCGAGCTCGGCGTCCGTCACGCGGTAGTCGCGGCGGTTGCCGCTGCCCGTCGAGACGACGTAGGCGGGGGCGTTCGTCGCGGTCTTGACGCCGAGGGGGCCGCCCTGCATGGCGACGCCGCGGGTCGGGGCCTTCAGGTCGTCGTCATAGACGGGGACGCCCGTTTCGAGGCGGGTCGCGCTCCGGGCATCCCAGACGCGGTCGTTGTCGAAGTCGTGGACCGTCGCCGAGACGCGGTACTGGTAGGGGCTCGACTTGCTCGAGTTGGCCTCGATGATCGAGCGGTCCGACTGGGCGGGGGCCGTGCCGGTCAGGGCCACGGCGACGTCGCCGCGGGCCGCGCCGTCGGCCGGGGCGCCGGCGAGGGAAAGGACCTCGTCGTCGACGGGGGTGGCGCCGGTCTCGTTGCGCCAGAAGGTCACGCGCGGGCCGCCTGCGGTGGCGACGAGGTTCCCGTCGGCGTCGGCGGAGTAGAACAGGCCGGTCGTCAGGAGGCCGCTCGTGGCGTCCTTGGCGGTGATGTGGTAGAGGGCCGTTCCGTGGGCCAGGTCGCCGTCGGTGACGACGTCGGCATAGCGGGAATCCTGGAGGGAGCCCATCATGCTCACGTTCTTGATGTAGATGTTCGGGGCGCCCGTGTTGACCTCGGGGGCCTCCGTGCGGCGGACCACCAGGCGGAAGGTCGCATCGGCGGTGATCAGCGAGCGGGACATGCTCCCCGAGTAGGTCGTCCAGGCGGCCGCCGGGACTTCGTTCGTGTCGGACACGCCGTCCTCGCCGAGGTCGAACGTGCCGGAGCAGAGCGGGGTCGCGTAGTTGTCGTCGCTGGCATAGAGCTCCCAGACCTGCGGGCCGCGCCACGGGTAGCTGCCGCGGATCTGGGCCTCGAAGGAGACCTCCGCCAGCTTGTACATTTCGCCGCCGCTCGTCGAGAGGCGGACTTCGACGCCGCGCAGGGCGTTCGCGCCCGACGGCGACCAGGCCGACGACTGCGCCGGATAGACGCCGCCGCCGTCCGCGGTCCCGCCAAGGCCGCTCGTGCCGCTCGTGATCATCTCGGCGGACGCGACGCTGCCGGGGGCGCAGTGGATGCCGCTGGCCGCGCCGCACACAAGGCCTTCATATTCCGCCGTGTTCGGCACGCCGTCGAGGTTGCTGTTGCGCGGCAGGGCCCAGGTGGCGAGCTCGTCCAGGGCGGCGCCGATGCCGGTGCCGGTGACGTAGAGGGTCTCGATCGCGGGGTCGTCGACATCGTCGTCGCGCACGGCGAGGTAGCCGAACGGATGCTCCTGGTGCTCCTGGTCGCCGGGGCGGTCGTTGTCGGAGTCGTAGAGGTCCAGCGAGATGGCGTTGGTCGTCGCCACCCAGTCGGCGTTCGTGCCGCAGAACTCGGACATGAGGCCGGGGGTCAGGGACTCCCAGAACCAGGTCAGGACGCTCGTGTCGGCCATGCCGTTGCTCGTCAGGACGCTGCGGGCGGCGCTGTAGTTCGCCCAGTTCCGGCCGGCCTCGGTGCCGAGGAAGGAGGAGTTCGTCACGATGGAGCCGTTCAGCTCGATGCTCGGCGCGTCGCCCGCCTGGAGGCCGGTGACGTAGCTGTCGTAGACGTTGAAGTGGAACGCCAGCGGGAGGCCGGCGATCTCGCCATCCGTGACGGAGTAGACCGGCAGTTCGCCGGCGGCCTGCTCGACGGGCAGCTGCATCGCGGGGGCGTCGAAGTTCACATTTTCCGCCGAGTTGCTGGTGATGACCATCGAGTAGGAGCCCCAGCGGGCGACGCTGGCGTTGGGGGCGACCGTGTCCTGGTCGCGGACGTCGATGCGGAGCAGCTGGTTCGTCGTGATGTTGCGGGCGTAGCTCGGGCCGTCCTCGCAGTAGCCGCTGGTGTACTTGCCGCGGTCGTTCCCGGTGTAGCTCCGCCAGGTGCCATACTCCCAGTAGCCGGCCTGGCTTTCCTTCCAGGTCGTGCAGTCTTCGGCGCTGACGGTCAGGTAGTAGACGATGTTGGAGTCGTAGCCGTGGGTTTCGAAGGCGGCCGCGTTGTAGTTGGTGACCGTCTCGCCGCCGTTATGGCCGATGGTGCCGGCGGCGGCCTCCGCCTTGTTCGTGAAGGCCTCGTCGTAGCCCCACTCGTAGCCCCAGCAGCCCAGCTCCTCGTACCAGATCCAGCCGGCGCCCGTGCCGTAGCCGTAGTCGGGGAAGAGGGCGCGCATCTGGTCCGCGGTCTTGGTGGAGTCCGTCTGGTCCGTGTGCATTTCGACGAGGTCCCAGTTCGGGGAAACGCGGCCCCACTCGCTCAGGATGTTCCAGGACCACTCCCCTTCCCGGCCGAGGCTCGACGGGACGTTCGCGGTGAACTTGTTCGTCGCGTAGACGCCGCTCGGGTCTTCCCACTGGAGGACGAAGCCGAACTTGGCGCCGGCGGCCGCCATGGCGATGTCGTGGTCGGTCACCATCGTCAGGGTCTCGGGATAGAGCTCCTCCTGGCGGGCGTAGTCGCCGGCGAGGTAGCCGGCGACGTCGCTGCCGACATACTTGAGGGTGGCGACGGGGCCGTGGCCGTCCTGGGTGACGAAGAAGCTGCGGGGCTCGGCGGTCGAAAGCTCGCCGCTGTTGTCGCGGGCGCGGACGCGCCAGTAGTAGAGCGTGTCGGCCTTGGCGCCCTTCCATTCGTATCGCGTCTTGCCGGCCTCGACGTTCACACGGAGGATCACCGAGCCGTTCAGGTCGTTGAAGTCGGCGTTGGTGCTCACCTCGAGCATGTAGCCCGTGACCTGGCCGTCGGCGTCGGCGGAGCCTTCCCAGGTGAAGGCGGGGCTGGCGCTCAGCTCGGCGCCGTCGGCGGGGCCGTCCAGGACGGGGCGCTCGGGCTTCGCGTTCTGGACGATGCCCTTGTTGTCGAAGCGGACGTCGATCCAGAAGTCGATGTTGCCGTCCGAGAGGTCCTCGTCCCAGCTGCTGAGCTTGTAGTCGTTGTCGGGCTTGCTTTCGGGCTTCTGGGGAGCGATGCCGAGCGCGTCGACGGCGCGGGAGGTGCCGGGGTCGAGTTCGGCCGTGCCGGCGCCCTGGTTGTTCCAGACGCCGCTGTTCAGGAAGGTGGCGACGGTGAAGCGCTGGGTCGAGACGACGCCGTCGGCCAGGCCGTCGAGGCCCAGGTCGCTGCGGGCGATGCGCAGTTCGACCGCCTCGCCGATCGCCGCCTTGCTGCCCTTGATCACGGAGGTGCCGTCGACCTCGACGGGGGCCTCGCCGGCGGGGGCGAACCAGGTCGTGCTATCGGCGTTCCACTGCTCGATGCGGGTCCCCTCCTCGCCCGAGACGTTGTGGATGGCGAGCTGGCGATGCGGGAAATGGACCGCGGCGTCGGCGCCCCAGTAGTTGCCGCCGATGAAGGTGTTGGCCTCGTCGCCCAGCCAGTCCGGGCCGGTGCTCGCGGTGCTCAGGCGGTCGTCGATGCCGATGGACAGATACGTCGAGTTGACGTCCGTGAGGTCCTTCATCGTGACGAGGAAGTAGACCCAGTCCGCGTCGGCGTAGATGCGGAACTCGTGGATGTCCTCGGAGGTGTGGAGCGTCTCGCCGGAAGCGCCGCTGCGGCGCGCCTCGTCGGTCTTGTCGAGCCAGATGTACTCGCTCAGGGAGACGTGGCCGGTGTCGACCGTCTCGGGGGCCTCGCCGTACCAGTCGGAGGGGTCGCCGTCGACGTCGATCTGGTGGCCGCCCTCGGCCGTCTTGGTGCTGGCGAGGACGCCGGCGCTGTAGTAGCGGCAGTTTTCGCTGTAGAACACGAAGGCGTACCACGTGTCGGGCTGGAGGCCGCCCGCCGTGATCGACTCGGCCGAACCGCGATAGACCACCGTGCCCGCGCCGATCGCGTCGCCGGCGTAGTAGGCCCGACCGGGCAGCGGCTGGTTCGCCGCCGCGACGGCCGCCGCCTCGGCTTCGGCCTGGCTGGCGCCGGCGAAGCGGACGGCCAGGACGTCGCGCGTCAGGCCGTCGATGCCGGCCGTGTCGGTCCAGCGCGTCCAGGCCAGGTCGATGGCGCTGTTCGTGCGGGTCGCGTTCATGGCGGCGGAGACCGGATTCGGCGGCGTCAGCGGGAGGATGGCCAGCGGGTGGAGGTTGCGGGAAACGTAGCACTCCTCGTCGTTCATCGCGGACATCCAGGCCAGGGAGGGGATCGTCGGCTCGTCGCCGCCGATCTGTCCGACCTGGACGGCCTGGACCTGGTTGCTCCACCAGCTGTAGGTCGGCGTCCCGGCCTCGTTCATCATCCAGGCCAAGGCGTACTCGTTCGAGCCGGCCCCCCAGAGGATGCCGACCTTCGCCACCTGGCCGAAGCCCGCCGGATGCGAGCGCATCAGGATGTCCTCGGTGTTGCCGAGGTAGGTGTTCGTCACCGTCGCGCCGGCGCGCGAGAACCAGGCGCCGTCGATCCCCTCGGGGCAGACGCCGCTGACGAGCTCCTCCCAGCTCGTCGCCCAGCGGATTTCGTCGTACCAGACGCAGCCGATCGTCCCGTTCGGGTCGGTGCTGCCGGCCGTCAGCTCGATCTTCTTGATGCCCTGGATGCCGCCCTGGGGCTGGAGGGTCGCATCCCACTGCGGCTCGCCGGTGGTGGGCAGGGTCGAGCCGTCGGCCGTCGTCAGGAAGGCCTTGACGCTCAGGATGTTCGAGGCGAAGTTGTACTTGCCGACGACCAGGTAGGTGTTGTCCAGGGCGCCGTTGTAGCCGTGGAAGCTGGTGCCCCAGGCCTTGTTGCCGTTCCCGTCGCCGACGTTCAGCGTCGAGTAGTCGGCGCCGTGGCCCTTGCCGAAGAAGGCCTTTTCGACGCCGTCGGAATCGAGCAGGCTCAAGCCGGCCCACTTGTTCGGGCCTTCATATTCGTAGGCCATCAGGAAGGCGACGTAGAAGTTCGTGTCGGCGGCGCTGACGACGCGCCCGAGGTCGCGGCGCATCTTGGCGACGCCGCTGTTCTCCGGCGCGCGCGCCATGACGAGGTTCCCCTTGCGGGCCGGGTAGCCGGCGACGTCGCGGAAGTGGGGCATCGTCGTCTCGTACCCGGGGCGCCATTCCGGGAGCTTCATGTCGTAGTGGCCGTTCACCACGCTCCAGTAGTGCGGGGCGGCCGCGCCGGCGTCGAGGAAGCCGTTGCCGCCGCGCCACGACTCGGTCGGGTCGGACGTCGAGTTCCAGGTCCCGTTCGTGTAGCTGAACGGGTTGACGTATTCGCGTTCGCCGTAGGTGCCCATCGTCACGGGGTAGTCCGCCGTGGCGTTGAAGCCGTTCGTGTAGACCATCGACCCGCTGTAGGCGAAGGCGCGGTAGTAGTGCGTGCTGCCGGGCTCCACGACATGGTCCGACGTCGTCCCGCCGCCCGCGTAGGCCACCGTGGCGCTGCCGACCGCCTCGCCGAAGCGGTAGCTCTTGCCCTCGATCAGCTCCTCGGAGCCCGTGAAGGGCGTCTCGCTGTCGAGGATCACCACGCCGGCCGCCGGCGGCGTCACGACGGTCGCACCGTCGACGACGTTCGTCGAGCCGCCCGGGAGCGCCCAGTCGAGGCGGACCAGTTCGTTGCCGTCAGGCGTCGCCGTGAAGACGCTCACGGGGTTCGGGGGCGTCATGCCGCCGCCGATCAGCGACTCCCAGGTCGGGCCGATGCGCACTTCGTCGAAGTCGAGGGTCCCGTTGTAGCCGTAGCCCATCAGGAGGATGCCGGCCAGCTGGGGCTTGCCGGAGATCGTCGTCGTGCACTGCCAGGACGTCGGCTCGGGCATGTCGACGGGGAACGTCGTGTCGGGGGTGTAGAAGGCCGTCAGCTTCAGCGCGCCGGTGTCCAGGTCGTAGCAGGCCACCAGGGTGTGCGGGCCGGCGTTGCCGTGGCCGGAGTCGGCGAGGTCGTAGTTGCTGCCCCAGGCGATGGCGGTGCCCGCCGGGAAGCCCGACGAATCCTTGCTCGTGTCGATCTGGATGCGCGGATTGCCGCTGTAGAGATGCTTGCCCTTGCCGAGGCTGGCGAAGACGTCCGTCGAGTTCCGGCCGCTCATCAGCTGGAAGCCATACATCTTGTCGGCGCTGTCGCCGCCGTACTGGCTGCGGAGCGTCACCATGATCCACGCCTTGCCGCCGGTCATCGGCTCGGCCAGCATCCGGCGGGCGCGCACCTTGCGGCTGTCGGAAGCCATCGTGAAGCGGACCATGTTCCCGCCCGCGCCGTAGAGCTTGTTCGAGCCGACCAGGCCGTAGGCGCCCGTCAGGCTCGTCGAGCTTTCGCGGACCGCGCCGATGTAGCCCGCTCCGTCGTCCCAGGCCGACCAGCCGCCGTCCCACCCCTTGCCTTCCGCCACGTCGGCCAGGCCGCTGCCGGACGTCGCGTTCGTGACGGCGAGGGCGTCGGCCGCGGTGCTGCTGTAGCGGCGCATCCAGAAGTTCGTCTCGAAGCGGCCTTCGTAGTAGTTGCCGCGCTTCCAGAACGCCGCATACTTCACGCCGGCGTTGAAGGGCACGACGTGCTCGAAGTTCGCGTTGCGCGCCACGTTGGCGCTCGACACCACCAGGACGGTGCCGCCGCCGGGAAGGGTGTCGCCGGGGGCGTAGGTCTCGGCGCCGTTCGGGGTGCCGATGGTGCCGTCGTCGGCCGCCGTCGCGATCAGGATCGGCAGGCTCGCGCTGGCATCCCAGGCCATGCGGACCATTTCGAAGCCGTCGGCCCAGAACTCGGCGGTCCCGGTCGTGTAGTCGGCGGTCTCGCCCCAGCTGCTGTAGACGTCGACGCCGCCGCCGGCCGTCCCGTGGGCCTGGACCTCGACGAAGTATTCCGTCGAGGGGTCGCACCCCGTGATCGTCACGTTCGTCGCGCTGCCGACGTTCTGGCTAAACGTCACGCAGCCGCCCGTCGCGTAGTCGCCGCCGCCCAGGATGACCACGTCGTCGATGTGCAGGTTGCCGCCCGATCCGCTCGACTCGCGGCGGAACCGCACGCTCTGCCACTGGCGGTGCGGCAGCGCCAGGGTCTTCTGGGCATAGGCCGTCCCCAGCTCGGCCGCCGTGAAGCTCCCGACCGTCTCCCAGGCCTCGCTGCCCGTCGCGCGGGCCTCGACGACCAGGTGGCTCGTCGACGACGCGCTGGACGCCTTCGCCCAGAAGGACAGCGTCCGCGCCGCGCCCACCTCGGGGCTCTCGGCCCAGCCGCCGTTCCCGGTCAGGTTGAGGGTGTAGCCCGTCCCCGTCCGGTTCGCGCCGGAGATCAGGCCCACCCCCGTCTCGCTCTTCGTCCAGCCGTTGGTCAGGACGCTCAGGACGAAGGACTCCTGAAGCTTGACGCGGTCCGCGTCCTCGCACTTTGTCACCTGGACGGTGTAGTCCGTCGCGCCGGGGATCCCCGCCCAGGCGGCCGTGAAGGCGTTGCTCGAGATGTCGGCCATCACCGGGTGCGGCGTATCCAGGACCGGCTCGCCGGTCAGGCGCACCTCGTCGATGAAGTAGGCCGCGTTCCGCCAGCTGGAGCGCCCGTTCGAGTCGTAGAACATCACGCGGACCATGAACTGGGTGACGCTGTCGGGCACCTGCAGAACGAACGGGTTGCCGTACTGGGCCAGGTCCTGCGAATAGAAGTCGACCTGGGCGCCCGTCTGGGCCCCGCTCATGCTCTGGACCTGCAGGCCGTAGTCCTGCGAAGGCTTGCTCAGGACGCGCCAGCCGGCGTCGTTCTGGTTGTCGACCGGCTGCCAGGTCCCGGGGGCGCCGCCGTTGGTGCTGATGGCGATGTGCAGGTAGTTGCCGCCGCCGCTCAGGGCGCCGGCGTAGTGCAGCTGGAACTGCACGTTCCGGTAGCCGCTGAGGTCGACGTTGGCGAACTGGATCGCCGCGTTGTTCGTCCCCATGTAGGGGCGGCTGTTCGTCTCGACCCCGCCCCACTGGTTCGTCCAGACGATGTTGTCCTTGGCGTAGACCGAGCCGCCGCCGCCGCTCATGCGCAGGCTGTAGGTGCCGTAGTAGTTCGTGTAGGAGGAGATGTCGATCTGGTTCGTGCTGGCCAGGTCGTCCACGTAGTACGTCGCGTAGTCCGCGCTCGTGTCCCAGCTGTTGGCGATGAACTCGACGTTGTCATACTTCCCGTAGTGGCCGACGTTGACCCACCAGCCGTAGTCGCTGTACCACGTCGGGTGCGTCACGCGGCCCAGCTCGTAGCTCCACGGATGGACGTCCCATCCATCCCAGCCCTGGGAGGCGATGGCCTGCACCATGCCCTTCGGGTTCACCCACGCCATCGCGGGGGTCAGGCCGATCTGCCCGTCGAGGACCGCGTAGAAGTAGTAGAAGTAGCGGTAGCCGCCCCAGACGCCCGTGTCGGTCGCGGAGGTCGTCGCCTCGGGCCAGGTCACGTCGGTGCCGTTGAGGACGACGCTGTAGCCTTCCGGCAGGTTGTCCAGGTCGATCGGCGAGGGCGGCGGGGTCCGCTGGTCCTGGGCGCGGATGATGATCACGTCCTGGCCGCTCGGGGGCGTCCAGGTCAGCGCGATGCTGCCGTCGTCGTTCGCCACCGCCGTCACCGGGGCGGGCGTCCCGGCGTTCGCGGCGAGGGTCACGTTGTCGATGTAGTAGTAGTGGTTCGCGCCGCCCGTCTGCCCGCAGAACGCGATGCGGAACTTCAGCGAGGAGGCGGCCGTCACGTCGTCCGGGAACTCCCACGTGAAGGCGTCGCCGTGGGGGCGGGTCGTCGTGTTCGTGCCGCGGTTGTAGGTCCAGTTCTGGTTGAGGACGTCGCTGCCGCCGATGCCGATGCGCATCATCCGCATCCCGCCGGCCGTCGCGTTCGTCGTCGGCGCCAGCCAGGTGGAGCCGCCATCGACGCTGTAGCAGAAGTAGAGGTAGTCGTTGCGCGCGAGGTCCTTCGCCGAGAACGGGATCGTCAGCACGCCGTTGCGGCCGTTGACGGCCCCCACGTCGAATTCCGCCACGCCGTAGACCGTCGCCGCCGCGCTGCCGCTCATCCGCAGCGCCTTGTGGCCATAGAGCGGATTTTCGTCGTCGACGACCTTCACCTCGGGCAGGTTCGCCGTCGCGACGCTCCCGTCGCCCAGGTTCAGGTACTTGATCGTGCAGGAAAGCGCCTGCGCGCCATCATAGCCGTCGAAGCCCTGGCTCTTCCAGGCCGTCGCCGGCGCCTCGTGCGTCGCGCCGCTCGCCGTGGCGGTGTCGCTCTCGCCGGCGTCGGTGCCCGTCACGCTGAACCAGTAGCGCGTCCCGCTCTCCAGGCCCGTCAGGGTCGCGCGCCCGCCGCTCACCGCGCGGCCCGAGACGGTCGTCCCGTCCGCCGCGCTCCAGATGCGGATCTTCACGTCGTTGACATGCGCGCCGAGGTTGTTGCTCGCATCCTCGGCCGTCAGGCGGACCATCACGGTCTTCTGGCCGAGCGCGCGTTCGGGCAGCTCCATCGAGACCTCGTCCGACGGCGTCGTCGACGAGCTCGTGCCCGTCCGGCCGACGAGGGTCCAGGTCTTGCCTTCGTCGATCGAGTAGGTCAGCGTCACGGCGCTGTTGGCCGACGCATTGAAGCGGCCATGCAGGAACTCGACCGTCACGCGGCCGGCGCCGCGCGTGCTGAACCAGCGGCTCTGGAGGCCGGGGTTTCCGCCCGCGGTGTAGATTAGCGCATGGCCCTTGTCCGGCGCCGTCGAACCGACGTAGTAGGCCGGCCAGGAGGCGTTGCCGCCGATGTAGCACCACTCGTTCCCCGAGTCCGTCCGCGCCAGCGTCGTGTTCGGGCAGGCCAGGGTTTCCGCGATCGTCCCCGAGCCGTCCGCCGGGCCATAGGCCAGCGTATAGGACAGGCCGCCATCGGCGTTCCAGACCACGTCCATCCCCGTAAGGCTTTCGTTCTCGGCGTGCAGGCCGGTCACATGGACGCCGTCAAGCGTCGTGGCGGACCCGGCGTCGCTCCACGCGCTCGTCGAGCCGGCGGCCGCCGACTGGACCTTGAAGTAGTAGACCGTGTCCGGGCTCAGGCCCGCCGCCGCCACGCGCGTCGACTCGACGCCGTTCGCCGTGAAGACCGGGCTCGACTCCTGCCCTGCCGCGTAGACCTTGACGTTGTAGGTCTCCGCCCCGCTGACCGCGTTCCACGCCACCGTGAAGCTCCGCGTCCCGATCTCCTCCGCCCACGGGGTCGACGGCGCGCCGGGGATCTCCAGCGTCCGGGCCGCGCCTTCCGTCCAGGCGCCATATTGCAGCGGCGACGTCTCGCCGTCGCTCGCCGCCACGCGGAAGTAGTACGGCGTGTCGGGCGACAGGCCCTCCACCGGCAGCTGGCATTCCGTCAGCCCTTCGGCGCTCGCCACCACGCAGCCCGAGGAAGAGTAGTCGCCGGCGTTGCCGCCCAGCACGACCGTCGCCGAGCGGATTGCCGCGCCGGCCGGCTTGCCGTTCAGGTAGCCGGCCGCCTTCGCGACCAGGCGCACCTGCACGCCGTTCTGGCCCAGGGCCGCCGCCGGCAGCGCGTAGTCGCGCATCGTCGTGGCATATTCCGCCACGTCGGCCGTCGGCGTCGTCTGCCACTCCACCCAGCTGCTCCCGCCGTCGATGCTGTAGCTCAGCGTGATCGCCGCCAGGCTCAGGTCCGCCGCGTCATACCAGCGGCCGTGGCCGAACGTCACCCGTGCCGACGTCGCCCCGACCGTGCTGAACTCCACGCTCTCCAGGCCCGGCTCCCCCTCGCCCGCCAGGACCTGGCTCCGCTCGCTACCGCCCGCCCAGGCCGGATACAGCCCGCGGCCCGAAATGTAGGTCATCTGCTCCGCCGGGATCTCGTCGCCGCCGCCGACATACTGCCAGTCGTCGCCGTCCACCAGGTGCGCATTCGTTGCGCTCTGCGCAACGGCCTGGCGCTCCCACGCCGCACCGCCGCAGGCGCTGACCTCGACCTTGTAGCGCGTCGCGTCGGTCGCCGCCTCCTGCGGATCCCACTCCAGCCGGAAGCTCGTCTGCTTGATGCTGTCCGCCCAGATGCTCGCCGGCGGCACTTCGCCGCTCAGGGTCGTCAAGGCGCCGAGGCCTTCCGCGCTGGGGTTGCCGGACGGCAGATGCTCGTCATAGGCGATCACGCGATAGGCGTAGTCCGTCCCGCAATCGAGGCCCGTGAACTCGTGGCTGGACTCGTTCGCCGCCGCGTGGTACGTCGTCACGCAGCCTTCCGTCTCCCAGTCCGCGCCCGTCGCCTGCGGCACCGCCACCAGCTTCACCTCCGCCAGGCGGGCGCCGTACTGGTGCACCGTCTCGCCGTCGTCGGTCTTGTAGGCGCTGTCGGCCATCAGGCGGATCCGCACGTTGCTCTGCAGCGCCGCCGAGGGCACCGCGATGCGCAGCTTCTTGTAGACCAGGCTCGGATACACCTGCCCGGCGTCCTGGAGCGTGCTCCCCAAGGTCCACGCCCCATCCCCTACCTTATAATATAGGCTGATGTACGAGCGCGTCACCGGATTCTGCAGGTTCGGCGAGTGCATGAACTCGACATAGGCGCTGCCCATGCCCGCGAGGTCCAGCAGCGGGCTGGCGATCCCCTTCGGCGTCGTCGAGCCGGCCGTCGTCCCGACCAGGAAGTGCGCCCCCCCGTTGTAGCCGCCCCACGACTGCCGCGACGGATACCCGCCGGCGACGTTCACATACGACCAGGCGGACGCGCTCTCGGACGTCGCCAGGGCCGCGTCGGGGCACGCGTTCGTCTGCGGTTCGCCCTCGCTCGTCCCCAGGCACTTCGTCAGCTGCACCAGCCAGCCCGTCACGTTGGCGCTTTCGCCCGCCGGCGCGGCCCACGTCACCGTCGCCGCGTACTTCCCGATGTCCTCCGCCCCCACCGACGGCGCCGCCATCGGGGCCAGCGTCCGGCCGCTCGCCTCGCTCCACTGGCTGCCACTTCCGCCCAGCACCGTCTGGACGCGCGCGTAGTAAAGCGTATCCGCCTCCAGCCCCGTGAACACATGGCTCGTCCCGCTTTCGGCGGCCCGGACCGTCGACGCGCACGTGAAGTCGCCAACGCCACCGGCCGAGCAGCTCGTCAGCTCGACGTTGTAGGTCGCACCGGCCTCCGCCGCCGCATCCCACGAAACGGCCATCTCGTAGCGCCCCGTCCCCTCCGCCGTCACGCCCGTCGGCCCGCCGTGCGACTTGGTCTCGCCCGTCGCCTCGACCCACACGCTGCGCACCGTCCCGCCGTTCTGCAGGGCCTGGACCCGGAAATGCACCTCCGTCTCCGCCGGCAGCCCCGTCACCGTCTCGCTCGTCCCCGACACCAGCTTCGGATAGCCCGGCAGGCTCTTGCCCGTCCCATACCAGCCCGCGCCGCTCGTGATCTTGATCACCTTCAGCGCCTGGATGTAGGGCCCGCGCAGGTAGTTGTTGTACGTCTCGGCGTTCACCGCCGTCACCTTGAACGCGATCGTCTCGCCGTCCAGCGCCCCCTGCGGCAGCGGCAGGCTCACCGAGGTGCTGGCGCCGTCGGTCGTCGAGGAGGGCACCGCCGTCCCCAGGTAGCACCACGGCCCGTCGTCCAGCTTGTAGTACGCATTCACGCGCCCGGCCTCAAGCCCCTTTTGCGCCCCGCCCAGGTTCCACGCGCACACGCTGAAGGTCAGCCGAAGCCCCGTCGCCCCCGCGATGTCGAACGGCTTGCTCATGATGCTGTTCCCCGCGCGCCCCACCAGGAAATGCCCCGCGTAGCTCCCCGTGTTGTACTTCGGTGCCGTCGTCACGCTCCCCCCGCTCGCCGTCGCCGTCTGCCCCGTGTAGCACCACGTCTGACTCCCGCCAAAGCTGTTCAACCCGAGGTTCGATCCCGTTTCGCAGGCCTTGTCCGCCCACGTGTCCGCCGCGACCGTCGTCGCGTCCACCCGGTAGCCGCTCGCGTCCGCGTGGCCCGTCCAGCTAAACGCCACCGAGTCGCGCGTCGCCGTCCCGGCCGCCAGCGCCGTCGGCATCACGCCCGTCTTCACGGACAGGTCCTCGGACCAGTCCTCGCCGCCCGCCGTCATCACGCGCGCCGTGTACGTCGTATCCGCCGCCAGGCCTTCCTCGCTCTCGCTGTGCCCCTCGCGTGCGCACACGATGTCAAATTCCCCGACCAGCACCGTCTGCCCGCTGCCCGTTGCCGTATCCAGCCACCGGATGACGACCCCCGACGCCCCGCCCACGCCGGCTTCGTCCTCCCAGGTGATCGTCGTGAAGCCCGTGTTCGACGACGCCTTCGTCCCCGTCTTCAGGTTCATCCAGCTCGTCCCCCCGTTCGTGCTCGCCTGCAGGCTCACCGTGCGCGTCGACAGGTCGGCGCTGCCGCCCGCCCGCAGCGTATACGCCACCTTCCGCACCTTCCCCGCCAGCGCCTCGGTCTGGAACGATGACCCGTTCGCGTTCAGCCGCAGCTCCTTCCCGTACGTCCCCCCCGCATACGGATAGGCGTTCGCCAGGTAGTACGTGTGCCCGCCTTCCGTCAAGTTCCCCGTCATCACCGCCGAACGTGCCGTCCAGCCCTCGAAGTCGTCCGCGAGATTCCCCGCCGTCCCGGACAGCGACGTCCCGGCGCCCACCTGCACCTGGTAGCCCGTCGCCCCCGCGACCTCGCTCCAATTCAGCAGGAACTGGTCCCCGTCCACGCCCGTCGCCCACACTTCCGGCGCCGACGACGACGTCGTCGTAAAGTCCGCCGTCGCGGCCGTCGCGTTGTAGTTCGCCGTCGCCGCGTCAGCCCCTTCCGCATAGGCGTAGACATAGACGCTGTACGCCGTTTCCTTCGCCAGCCCCGCCGCCGTCGCGCCCGTCCCCCCCCCCGCGGAGGCCACCGTCCCGCCCACGCTCGGATCCCCCCCCGCATACGTCTGCCCCTCGGGCGGCGCCCTCACCCCCGC
>JAZQOP010000231.1:0-38407 GCA_045627965.1 Kiritimatiellia bacterium
CCCGTTCGGAGAGCGGGCCCTGCCGAATGCCTCCATTTCACAAAAATTCCATCGAAAATCCGTCCTCGGGCTTCGCGAGAGGCGTTTGCCCGAGGCATTGCAAGGAGGTTGCCGTCCTTCCGTCCGATTCCAACGGGCCACTATATTCCTCGAAGAGCCCAAATCTCGCCCAAAACTCGCAAAATCCCGAGCGTTCCGCCATAATCTCACTCCGCAACCCGCCCCAAAACCGCCCCTCAGCCGCCTCCCGGCCGCCACTCATCCGTCCTTTCCCCTCACACCATCCCCTCCCCCGCCCCGCCAAGCGCCCAAATCTCGCCAAAATCCCGAGCGTTCCGCCATAATCTCACAAGGGATGGCGGGGGGGGATGGAAGAAACACAGGCGGCGGGGGGGACAAAAAAAGGCGCTCCCTTGCGAGGAGCGCCAATGTGTGGGACCCGGGGACGGACTACCAGCGGTAGTGGGCGAACGCCTTGTTCGCGGCGGCCATCTTGTGGGTGTCGTCGCGCTTCTTGATGCAGTTGCCCTGTCCCTTGTAGGCGTCGACGATTTCGCCGGCCAGCGCCTTCTGCATGGAAGCGCCCTTGCGGCCGCGGGAATAGTCGAGAATCCAGCGCAGGGCCATCGAGGTCTGGCGGACGGCCGGGACTTCGACGGGGACCTGGTAGGTGGCGCCGCCGATACGGCGGGACTTGACCTCGACCTTGGGCTTGATGTTCTCCAAGGCCTGCTGGAAGACCTGCAGGGGATCCTCGTTCGTGGCCTGCTTGATCTCGTCCAGGGCGCCGTAGACGGTGCGCTGGGCGGTGGACTTCTTGCCGCACCACATGAGGATGTTGATCAGATGGGTGACGAGCTCGCTGCCATAGCGGGCGTCCGGAGCGAATTCGCGGGTTTCAGCTTTGCGCCTTCTCATGGTCCACTCCTCCTACTTCTTGGCGGCCTTCGGGCGCTTCGTCCCGTACTTGGAGCGGCCGCGGCGGCGGGATTCGATCCCGAGGCAGTCGAGCGTGCCGCGAACAATGTGGTAGCGGACGCCAGGGAGGTCCTTCACACGGCCGCCACGCACGAGCACCATCGAGTGCTCCTGCAGGTTGTGGCCTTCGCCGGGGATGTAGGCGGTGACTTCCTGGCCGTTCGTCAGACGAACACGCGCAACCTTGCGGAGGGCGGAGTTCGGCTTCTTGGGGGTCATGGTCTTGACAAGCAGGCAGACGCCGCGGCGCTGCGGACACTTTTGAAGCGCGGGCGACTTGCGCTTCGCGCGGAGCGGCGTGCGGCCGCTCTTGACCAGTTGGTTGATTGTCGGCATATTTTCTTTTTGTCCTTATGGGTTCCACACAAAACGCGCGAACACTAGCAATCCGGGAGGCCTTTTGCAATCCCCAAAGTGCCGGTGCGGCGACTTTCCCGCCAGGTGGCGGGGGGCGGCTGCCGGGCGGCGGCCGCCGAAAGGGTTGGGCTAGGCCTCGGCCGCGCCCTTGCGAAGCATCGCGCCGGCACGCGCCTTGCGGCGGATGGCGGTGTTCTTCGGGATGATGCCATGCTTGGCCGCCTTGTCGAGGACCGAGCAGAAGTCGCTGTAGGCCGCCTTCTTGGCCGCCTCGTCGGACGCCCCGACGGCGCTCACGAACTTCTTGCGCAGGGTCTTGATCTGGGACTTCGCCTGGACGTTGCGCTCGTGCGCTTTAGCGGCGGTCTTGACGCGTTTGATGGCGCTCTTGATGTTCGGCATAGTGAATGCACTCCTCTTCGTCTTCGCGGGCCGCCGGGTGCGGCCGCTTCCTTGCAAATCCGTTGAAAGTCCGCTTATAGTAGCGGGCTTTTTCCCGTTGTCAATAGCCGTTTTAGGATTTTCGGAATGTTTTTTGCGGCCTCCGCCGGGCGGGCCGGGCGGCGGCGGAGCACGAGGCGGTCCGGCGCCGCGGAGGGGGGCGGAGGCTCAGCGCATCTGGATCCACTGGCGCGAGGCGTAGCGGGCGCAGGCGCCTTCGGAGGGGACCGGGGCGGCCATCGGAAGGAGGGCGTCGGCCTGGAAGATGGTCGCAAAGGCCCCCTGGATGGCAACGGAAAGGGCGCCCTGCCGCCCGCCGCGCGCCCCCGGAAGCCGGAGCGCCCCCTGGTAAAGGGCGTGCCCGCGCCGATGCCGAAGCGCCCCGCCGAGGATCTTGCGCCCGGCGGCATCCAGCAAATCGAAGGCCACCGGCTCGCGGAAGCACTGCGAGGCCCCCTCCACGGACGGCCGGGACCGGTCCGCGGCATCGGGCGCGGCGGCGGGGACCGGGACGGCCTCGACGCCGGCCTGGCGGAGCGCGCCGGCCAGGGCGAGGTGGAACGTGCGGTAGGTCTCCGCCGGGTTCCAGGGGGCGTCGCCGAGGGGGTGGACGATGGAAAACGTCAGGTCGTCGTCGTGCAGGACGATCCCCCCGCCGGTGAGGCGCCGGGTGCAACGCTCGCGAAACGGGCTTTCCAGGACGGCCCGGACTTCGGCGAAGCGCTGGGCGTAGCCGAAGGTCGCGGAGGGCGCCCCGACGGGCCAGCGGTAAATGCGCAGGCAGGGGAACGGAAGGGCCGCGTCGAGCAGGGCCTCGTCGAGGGCCATCTGCCCGGCGACTTCGAGGACGGGGCTGGCCAGCAGCCGTGCGAACCGCGCCATCGCCGACCTACTCCGCCTTGCGCGACGAGGGCTTCCTGGGCGCCGGCAGGTCCAGCCCCGCGGACCGCTCGGCAAAGCCGGGGATCTGGTCGGCGTAGGAGGAAGCCATGCGGCGCAGGGCGTTGGCCTGCTTGAAGGAAAGCGTCCCGGCGCTCTCGAACTGCTTCTTGAGCGACTCGAAAAACGCCTTGTCGTCCCAGGTGCGGCCCTTGGATTCGGTCGGCTCGCGCCACTGGGCGACGTCGCCGAGCAGGGCGATGGTCGCCGCCAGCTTGGCCGAGACGTCGGCCGAGGCCGACGGGTCGGCGGCGGGCGCGGCTGCCCCGGATGCCGCGGCCGCGGGGGCCGACGGGGCGGCGGCGACGGCAAAGCCCAGCTCGCGCAGCTTTTCCGCGCCGCCGTCGATCTGCCCGGCGTAGCGGACGAGGATCTTGCCCAGGGCGGCAAACTGCTTGTCGCTCAGGCCGCGCCCGCCCTCGACCTGTTCGCGCAGGGAGGCGACGAAATTGGCGTCGTCGAACGTGCGGCTGCGAATCTTGCGGGGCGGGTTGAACTCCACCTTGGCGCACAAGGCCAGCGCCTGCCTGGCGCCCTCGGTCGGGGCGGCAACGGAACGCGCCTCGGGCGCGACGGACGCGACTTCGACGGCGGGCAGGTCGAGCCCGTCGAGAAGCCCGGCGGGGATCTGGTCGCGATAGATGGCCACCAGGCGCGCCAGCGCCGTCTTCTGGCGGTCGGTGAAGGCGCGCGTGGCCTCGTCATACTGGCGCTTTACGCTCTTGAAGAACTTTTCGTCGCTGTAGACCATGCGGCCGCGCGTCGTCGGGGCGCGCCAGGTCTTCACGGCGCCGAGGGCCTCCAGGAGGCGCGCGATGTCCTCGCGCGAGGCATCCGGGCCACGCAGGGCCCCGAGCCACTGCTCGAACTGCGCATAGAAATCCTTCAGCATGCCGTGCCATTCGACGTCCCCCTCCTCGACCTGGTCGAGCTTGGCCTCCATGTCGGCCGTGAAGGCGACGTCGAAGAGCTGGCCCAGCTTCTCGACCAGGAAATCGCATACCTGCATGCCCAGCGGGCTGGGCAGGAGCGTCCGCTTCTCGCGCGTCACGTAGTCGCGGTCGAGCAGCGTCGAAATGATCTGCGCATAGGTGCTCGGGCGGCCGACGCCGTTTTCTTCTAGGGCCTTGACGAGCGACGCCTCGGTGTAGCGCGCCGGCGGCTGGGTCTCCTTGCGGTCCTGGAGCCATTCGACGACGGCCAGGGGCTCGCCTTCGGCCAGCTCGGGGAGCGACTCGACCACGTCGTCCTCGTCGCCGCCGTCGCCGTTCCCGTCCTTGCCGCTTTCGGCCATGTAGCGCTTTTCGAGCCCGCTGGCGCGCATGAAGCCCGGGAAGAGCAGCTCGCTGGCCGTCGCCCGGAAGACGGCCTCGGGCGCGTCCGGCGCCGCCGCCACCGCTTCGAGCTCCGCCGTGCGCAGGCCGATGCGCGCCGAGGACATCTGCGAAGCCATGAAGCGGCGCCAGATCAGGTCGTAGAGGCGCCACTCGTCGTTCTCGAGCACGTCGCGGACCTCCGACGGCAGCCGCGCGGGATCGGTCGGACGGATCGCCTCGTGCGCGCCCTGGGCCGTCGAGCGGTTGCGATAGGCGTTGGGCTTGGCGGGATAGAACTCGGGACCGAACTTCTTCAGGATGACGTCCCGGGCCTGGTCCTGGGCGGTCTTGGAAATCGTCGTCGAGTCGGTTCGCATGTAGGTGATGAAGCCGACCGTGTTGCCGTGGCCGAGCGAGACGCCTTCATAGAGCTTCTGGGCGATCTTCATCGTGCGCGACGGCGAAAACCCAAGCGCGCCGCTGGCCGCCTGCTGGAGGCTGCTGGTGATGAACGGCGGAGGCGCGTGCTTCTGGATTTCGCGCCGCAGGACGGCCTTGACCCGGAGCGTACGCCCCGCCAGGTCGTCGGCCAGACGCCGCGCCAAGGCCTCGTCGCGGATGTCGGCCTTCTTGCCGTCGACGCGCGCCAGCCGGGCGACGAACGGAACGGCCGGCGCCACCTGCTTGGCGGCCTTCACGCCAAAGATCCAGTAGGGCTCCGGCTGGAACGCGCGGATCGCCTTTTCGCGCTCGCAGACCAGCCGCAACGCCACCGACTGCACCCGTCCCGCGCTGTTCGCCCCCCGGATGCGCCGCCACAGCACCGGGCTGACCTTGTAGCCGACGACGCGGTCGAGCACCCGGCGCGCCTGCTGGCTGTCGACGCGGCGGACGTTCAGCTCGCCCGGATGCGCAAACGCCTCGCGAATGGCCGGCGCCGTGATCTCGTTGTAGGTCACGCGGCAAAAATGCCCGGCCGGGACCTTGCCCTTCAGGACTTCCCGCAGATGCCAGGCGATCGCCTCCCCTTCGCGGTCCGGATCGGGCGCCAGGTACACGCGGTCGGCCTCGCCCGCCAGCTTCTTCAGCTCGGCCAGCACCTTCGCGCGGCCCGGAATGTTGACATATTCCGGCTCAAACGACGGAATGCTCACCCCAAGCGACTTCTCCGGCAGGTCCCGCACATGCCCCATCGACGCCCGCACCACGAAGTCCGACCCCAGCAGCTTGTTGATGGTCTTGGCCTTGGCCGGGGATTCCACGATGACTAGATTCTTGCCCATTCCATGCATCCTTTCCTGTTTCCTAGGATTCCTGCGTCCGGCGGGCCGCCGCGAAAGCCCGAGCCTCCGCGGCCGATCCCGCATCCCGAAAAACCAAATCCGTCCCCTTACGCATCGTCCCCCTCCTCCGAGATGCCCGGCAGCGTCCACCGCCGCACCTCGTCCGCCAGCGCAAACTTGCGCCCCGGCAGGCGCCGGACGATGCGCTTCATCTCCAGCTGCATCGCCACCACCATCAGCTGGCCGACGTCCAGCCCCGTGCGCCGCACGACGACGTCCTGGTCGACCTCCGGGTCGTTCCAGAGCACCTTGACGAACGCCGTCTCGACCGGCGAAAGGCGGATCTGCTGGCGCGGATCGAGCTCCTGCAGCACGCGCTGGCGCTCCGTCGGCGGAAAGAGGAACTCGAACTCCTTGAGGATGTCGTCGACGTCCTCCACCAGGCGCGCGCCGTCCTTCAGCAGCCGGTGCGGCCCCCGCGCCCCCTCCAGGTCGATGCGGCCCGGCACCGCGAACACGCTGCGCCCCTGCTCCAGCGCGTGGTCGGCCGTCTGCATCGCCCCGCTGTTCAGCCCCGCCTCCACCACCAAGACGCCCTTCGACAAGCCGCTGATGACGCGATTGCGATACGGAAACGTCGTCCGGTCCGGCGTCCGGCCCATCGGGAACTCGCTGATGACCGCCCCGTGCCCGTCCGCAATCTCGTCCGCCAGCGCGCGGTTTTCCGGCGGATAGAGCTGGTCCAGCGCCCCGCCCAGCACCGCGACCGTCCGCCCGCCGGCCTTCAGCGCCCCGCGATGCGCCGCCGTGTCGATGCCGCGCGCCAGGCCGCTCACGATCGTGAAGCCCGCCTTCGCCGCGCCGTAGCTCAGCCGTTCCGCCTGCGCCGCGCCGTAATGCGACGCCCGCCGCGTCCCCACCACCCCAAGCGCCGTCGCATCCGACGCCGTCAGCGCCCCGCGCACATACAGGCAGAACGGCGCGTCGTAGATGTCGCGCAAAATCTGCGGATACCCCTCGTCCTCCTGCGTCACGATCCGCGCCCCGAAACGCCCCGCCAGCGCCTCCTCCGCCGCGACGTCGAACGTTTCCGCCACCCGGCGCACCTCTTCCGCCACCTTCGCCCCCACCCCGCGGCCCGATGCCAGCCCCCCCGCCGACCCCTCCAGCCCCCCCGCTGCCGTCCCGAACGCCTGGCGCAGCGCGCGCATGCGGCTCGGACCGATCCCGACCGCGCGATTCAACGCAATCAACGCCTCGCGTTCGCTACGCATGGCGCACCTCCGGACCCGCCGTTACGCTGGTGATGACGATTTCCATGTTCAAAAAAGACCTGCATGCCGCGCCCCGTGGCGTCGGCGGGACGATTCAATAACCCCCAAACCCCTCTTTGTCAAGCCAAACCGAAAAGAAAAGTGAACGGTCGTTTTTTCTCGACACTTTTCGCCCCGAAACGCCCCTCTTGCGCCCGGCCGGGCACTTCCCGCATGGCCGCCCCTCGTCCCCGAAGAACGGGGACATTCGACAATCGATTACCTGGACGCCGGGCGGAAGTTTCCGCGCAATGGCTTGATAATCCGCATCGTCGTCATCTCCCCACGCGGTTGCGCCCTATGCCGCCACCCCGATGAGTACGGCGCGAATAACGTCTTTATGCCCATCATCCGATTCCCCTTCATCCCGGTCAATGGGTGGGGGGCGGGTCACCCGGAGTCCAGGCCTGCCCAGCATTCTCCTCCCACGGTCCTTCCTGCCCTTTGCGGGCCTTGAGGTTCTCAAGCCATCGTGGCATGCAAATGCCATATCCTCCGGCGGGAGCCATCCAGGCATACTCGGACAACACATCTTCGACTCTCTGCCGGGTATCCTCGTCTCCGCGCATCCCGATCCAGTAGGCCTCCTCGAAGTCATTGAAGCGCGTCTTATCGCCGCATTTGGGGTTTGTCGCGGCTTCACGGACCCATTTCTCCCAGTTTTCCGGCATCATGCAGATACCGATACCGACGCGGATAGCGATTTTGCGGACCGATTCATCTTCTGTCGTTCGCATCAGTTCCAGTACGAATGCGTTTTCCTTTTCGCCCCCGAAGTTTGTCAAGGCCCAAAGGGACCCCAACGCCGTCTCCCGTTCTTCCTCCGTGGCACCTTGGACAAGACCGCCCTGGATCAGCGCCATCAGATGCTCCGCCATTTCCTGTTTCGTCAGCCCCCCTCTTCGGCTAGGCGTTTCAAGTCGTCCGCCTGGCTTGGTCCGTCGGGATGCCTGCACATCAACATCGTGAGCTGTATGCACTCATCGAGCGACATCTCTTCGCCATATCCGTCCGCCACGCCGAACGCCAGAATCATCAAGGCAACCAGTAGCTTTTTCATCTTATTCTCCTAATGTTTTACCAATGTGCAGGCGTTCTCGTGCCTGTTCCAGACAAACCGACTGAAATCATCTCCGGGGAACCATGCCTCGAAAGGCCATATACCTCGCGGTTCGGCAAGTCTTCCGCATCTTGCCGAACAATTCCGTACATGAGAAGTCGTTGTAGCAACTGAGGCTGTGTCAAGCCTGGAGCATATCCTCCATTGAGGGCTTCTCCGCACCAATCTCCCGGAAGCCAAGCTTGGCGAATGGGATCATTCGGCAAAAATATGGAAGGATTGGTTGCGGGCCATGACTTGTAAATATCTGCCAAGCCGCAGGCATGTCCCAACTCATGGGCTAATGTCCTTGCACTTGCGTTACTTGCGATCGTTAGTCCAGCGGTCACATCGTTTGGCCCCCATTGTAGTCCAACATAATGGTTACTTTGGAAGTTCTCGATGCAATACACCTCGATTCCACCGGTATGGCTAGACCAAGACTGAAGTTGCCCATATTCGAGCCAATTGTCGGATGTCGATATCTCCTGCCAATCTGTTTTGTTGGTATACAGCACATTGCCCGCCAACTGGAACTCGATGCCAGCCTGTTCCCAAACCTGGTTGGCACCGGACAAGAGGGTTTGAAAATGCGGCACGGTAGTGGCAGGATTTTGCCCGTTGTCGTCGCGGACAATGTGCAGATAGACGGGAACTGTCTTCTTTTCCAGGATGGTCCCGTGCAGTTTGGCGGGGGCCATCGTGCTGTCCTGCACCGTGACGGCGGCCTCCCAATCCACGGGCTGCGTTCCGGCCAATTGCACCGAGCGCCCGTTCGTGCCCCCGCCGACGAACGACATCCCGGCATTCGTGCAGTTCCAGCCGATGGCCGAATCCGGAACATTCGTCGGCAGCACGGTCGCCTGGCATGTAAACACGTGGCCAGAACTCGCGCCCGACGGATTGACGACCAACGGCGCCCCGTTCGTGTTGACATGCTCCAGACGGATGTCCAACGGCACCCACCACCCCCTTTCGATGCGGAAGGGGTTGTCGGCGTTTCCCAGGCACACTTCGTTGGGACCTCCGTTGGGCAGGTCCGGCCAATCGTACAGGGCAAAGTGGATGCTCCCGTTCGTCAGGTCCGTCACATGCTCCGTCACGTCGAGATTAGAAAGGACCTTGGCGCCCTGCGTCCAGGCCACTTGATTGCCGTCCACCGTGATGGCGTCGTCCACCAGTCCCGACAGCGTCACCTTGTGCAAAATGGCGTTGGTCCACGGGCGGTTGCCCATGACGCCGAAAGACGCAATCAGGACGGACTGGAGTGGACGGCCACGCAGTCTGATCGCCAAGATATTGATGACACAAATTCGTCCACTTGTTCGTCGTCTTCACGCTCCACCACACGTTCGACGCGGCGGGGTCCAGCCCGGCGGCGTATTCCGTGGCGTCGTCGACGCCGTCGCCGTCGGAATCCGGACTGTTCGTGCTGGTGTGCAACGCAACCGCTTCGAAGACGTCGTTCAAGCCGTCGCCGTCGCGCAACACCGTGTCCCCGCCTGCCCGGTCCGAAGAAAAAGGAACCACCCACGTCGCCAAGTTACGCTCCGCCGCCGCTGCATCCCATGACGCGGAAAACTCCTCCCAAGCCGCCGGAACATCCCCGATGTCCTGCACCACGGCCCCGTTTCCGGGCGTCATGCGCCGGAACTGGTTGCGGAGGATTTCCAGGCGCTCCGCCAAATCCTCCTCCCCTAGCACGACAGCATCTTCGAAATCGTCCGCTGCATCTCGGGACTCCGTGCCCGTGCCCGACGCGACGGCCACGCCGACCACTATCGCCGCTCCCAATGTCCAGAAAAGACTTTTCATGTTATTCACTCCCCACGGACGGCAGGGTAGAATCCCGAGCCCGAACTGTCAACCTAAATTCCTCTTTTGGATTGTTAGCTGTGAGTTGTACAAAGAGACCGGACAGGGACACACTGCCCACGGGTGGGGGGCGACGAGAGGGCTTCTGGCACCCAATTGGGTGCCAGAAGCCCGAGCGTCGATCCCTACCCATCATGTGCTTGCACAACCTGCCCCCATCCGCCGCGGAACGCAAACGCCAATTGACCATGGAGAAGCGTTTGCAGATCGAATGCCTCTACAACCGGAACCTGCGTCTCCTCTATTTTGCCGCCTTCCCCCTCGTGAGATTATGGTGGAACATTGGGGTTTTTGCATTTCTTCTGGCTCGATGGGACCAGCTTGAGGCAACCATTCGGCGGCCCTGCGGCAGGGCGCAATCGGGACCGAAGGCGGCCCGCCCGGAAATCGGGCCCTACCGAAAGAGGCCGAAATGGAACACGGATTCGAGGATTTTGCGAATTCGTAGGCGGGGCGAATGGGAAAACCAGCATGGACCGTCATTTGGGAATCATGCGGAAAGACGCAGGGGAGCCGAATTCCCCCCGCTCAGCCTTTTGCCGCGCCCATTCCAGCAAAGCCCTGTTCCTCCGGGGCGGGGCCACCCATCTGGCGGCAGGACAAAAAAAGGCGCACCCTTTTGGGTGCGCCTTTTTCGCTCTGCAGGGACCGGACTAGCGGCGGCTGCGGAGGTGGCCCTTGCGGAGGAATCCGTCGTAGTGGCGCGTCACCAGGTGCGACTCGACCTGGCGCATCGTGTCGAGCATGACGCCGACGATGATGAGCAGGGACGTGCCGCCGAAGAACTGCGCAACCAAGGGCGGAATTTTCAGCATGGCATTCAGGATGATCGGCAGGACGGCGATGATCGTCAGAAAGATGGCGCCGGCCAGGGTGATGCGGGTCATGGTCTTGTCCAGAAACTCCGCGGTGGGCTTGCCGGGGCGGATGCCCGGGACGTAGCCGCCGTACTTCTTGAGGTCGTCCGCGATCTGGACGGGGTGGAACTGCGTGGCCACCCAGAAGTAGGAGAAGAACAGGATCATGAGCCCGTAGACCGTGATGTAGAAGAACGACGCCTCGCGCACCAGGTGGGTCTGGGCGAACGCCTTCGTGGCGGGAATCCATTCCAGGACCTTGCCGATGAACATCAAGATCGCCGAGGCGAAGATGATGGGCATGACGCCGGAGTAGTTCACGCGCAGCGGCATGTACGTGCTCTGCCCGCCGTAGGTCTTGCGGCCGACGACGCGCTTGGCGTACTGGACCGGTATCTTCCGCTGTGCCTGCGTCACCGCGACCACCCCGGCAATGACCAGGAAGGCCAGCACGACGATGACCACCAGCTTGAAGATGTTGGCGTCGCCCGTGCGGAACATCGCGACCGTCTGCTCGATGGCGCCCGGAAGGCGGCTCACGATGCTGACGGTGATGATCAGGGAGATGCCGTTGCCGATTCCGCGGGCCGTGATCTGCTCGCCGAACCACATCAGCAGCATCGTGCCCGTGGTCATCGCCATCACGCCGAGCAGCAGGAACGGAACCCGGTCCAGCAGGACGATCCGCTCCCCTTCCATCGCCTGGAGGCCGAGGGCCCCCGGGTTCAGCAGGGCGGCCGCGAAGCCAATGCCCTGCACAAGGCAGAGGAAGACAGTCAGATAGCGTCCGTACTGGATGATCTTCTGGCGGCCGCTGTCGCCTTCGCGGGCCAGCCGCTCCAGCGAGGGAATGACCGCCGTCATCAGCTGCAGGATGATGGAGGCGCTGATGCTGGGCATGATGCCGAGGGCGCCGACGGCGGCCGCCGTCAACGCACCCCCGCTGAACAGGTCCAGCAGACCCAGGAAGCCCACGCCACCGTTCTGCGTCATGCGGTCGACGATGCCCTGGAGGGCGACGACATCCACGCCGGGCAGCGGGATCACCGCCAGCATACGGCAGAGGAACAGCATGGCGCACGTGAAGAAGATGCGCTGGCGAAGCTCCGGGATCTTGAGCGAATTGGAAAAGGCGGAAAGCATCTAAGCTCCTTTCGTCAAGGGCCTAGGCGTTTTCAGGCTTCTCTTCTTCGGCGCCGATGACGACGCAGGTACCGCCGGCCGCCTCGATCTTCGCCTTGGCAGAGGCGGAGAAGGCGTGGGCGACGACCTTGCGGGCTTCGGCGACTTCGCCGCCGCCGAGGATCTTGACCAGGTCCTTCTTGGAAATGCGGCCGGCCTCGAACAGGGCGGCAGGCGTGATGTCGCCCTTGATCGTCACCGCCAGCTCGCCGATGTTGAGGGCGGCGAACTCGACGCGGTTGGGGCTGGTGAAGCCGCGCTTCGGGATGCGACGGATCAGCTTCATCTGGCCGCCTTCGAACAGGGGCTTGTGCTTGTGGCCGGTACGGCTCATCTGGCCCTTGTTGCCCTTGCCGGAAGTGCGGCCGGCGCCGGAGGACTCGCCGCGGCCGACGCGCATGCGCGCGGTCTTGGCGCCCTTGACGTTCTTCAGTTCGTTCAACTTCATGGAAAACTCCTTACTGGCGCAGGGCCAGGGTTTCTTCGCGGGAACGGAGCTGCAGAAGCCCGTCCATGGTGGCCTTGACGACGTTCAGCGCGCCGCCCGCGCCAAGGCTCTTGGCCAGGACGTCGCGGACGCCGGAGAGGTCGAGGACGGCGCGGGCGCCGCCGCCGGCGATGACGCCGGTACCCTTGGACGCAGGCTTGAGCATGACGCGCGAGGCGCCGCAGCGGCCGATGACCTCGTGCGGGATGGTGCGGTCGTTCAGGACGATCTTGACCATCGCGCGGCGGGCCATGTCCGTCGCCTTGCGGATCGCATCGGCGTTTTCGCGGGCCTTGCCGAGCGCGTAGCCGACCTGGCCGTTGCCATCGCCGACCACGACGAGCGCGGAAAAGCTGAACCGGCGGCCGCCCTTGACGACCTTGGCGCAGCGGTTGACCTGCACGACGCGCTCCTGGATGCCGTCGGTCTTCTGGAAGTCGTCGGACTTCCGTTCACGTTTGCGGATTTCTTCTGCCATGGGGGCTATCCTCCTAGAAAACGAGACCGGCTTCGCGGGCGGCGTCGGCCAGGGCGCGAAGACGCTTGCTGTAGACGAAACCGCCACGGTCGAACACCACGGTCGTGATGCCCTTGGCCTTGGCGGCGGCCGCGGCGGCGGCCCCGAGGGCCTTCGCCGTCTCGGCGTTCAACGGGGCGCCCTTGAGCTCGCCGGCGAGCGTGGACGCCGACGCGAGGGTCTGGGCGGCCGTGTCGTCGATGAACTGGACGTAGGCGTGCTTGTTGGACAGGAAGACGCTCATGCGGGGGCGCTCGGCCGTCCCGCTCACCTTGCGGCGGAGGCGGAGGTGCCGACGGACGCGATAATCCTTGAGATTCTTGACTTTCATTATGCCACCGTCTTTCCGGCCTTGCGGCGCACGTGCTCATCCTTGTAGCGAATCCCCTTGCCCTTGTAGGGCTCGGGCGGGCAGAAGGCGCGGATACGGGCCGCGACCTGTCCGACCAGCTGCTTGTCGATGCCTTCGACCTTGAGGTTGACGCCGTCGGTCACGGTGACCTTCACGCCGTCGGGGACCACGTAGTCGATGGGGTGGGAGAAGCCCACGTTCATGTTCAGCGCCTGGCCGCTGATGGAGGCGCGGTAGCCGACGCCCTGGATCTCGAGCTCGCGGGCATAGCCGGACACGACGCCGACGACCATGTTCTCGACGAGGGCGCGGATGGTGCCGTGGGAGGCGCGGGACTGCTTGTCGTCGCCCTTGCGGGTGACGGTGAGGACGCCGTCCTGGACGGACACCTCGATGAAGGCGGGGACCGCGAGGGTCAGCTCGCCCTTGGGGCCCTTGACGGCGACAGAGCCGTCGGCCACGGAAACGCTAACCGCCTGGGGCAGCGTCAACGGTTTCTTGCCAATACGGGACATTGTTTCGACCTTTCTGGTTACCAGACCTGGCAAAGCACTTCGCCGCCGACGTTGGCCGCACGGGCTTCGCGATCGGACATGATGCCGCGGCTGGTGCTGAGGACTGCGGTGCCCAGGCCGCCACGGACGCGCGGGACGTCGGCGGCGCCGACGTAGCGGCGCAGGCCGGGCTTCGACACGCGGTGGATCGCCTGGATCACGGGTTTGTCTTCACGATCGTACTTGAGCGTCAGACGGAGGGTCTTCTTGCCGTCGGAGAGGCCTTCGGCGGTCTCGGCGATGTAGCCTTCCTTCTTCAGCGTGCGGGCGATTTCCGCCTTCAGGCGGGAATGGCTCATCTCGACGGCCGGCAGGCCGGCGCGGCTGGCGTTGCGGATGCGGGTGAGCATGTCCGCGATAGGATCAGAGCAACTCATCTTCTTTCCTCCCTACCAACTGGCTTTCACCACGCCGGGGATCTTGCCTTCGGAGGCGAGCTCGCGGAAGCAGATGCGGCACAGCTGGAACTTGCGGATGTAGGCGCGGGAACGGCCGCACCGACGGCAGCGACGATAGGAACGGACGCCGAACTTCGGGTCGCGCTCCGCCTTCTTAATCCAAGAAATCTTGGCCATATTCTCCTAGCCTTTCCTATACGTTGGCGAAGGGCATGCCCAGGAGCTTGAGCAGCTCCTTGGCGTCTGCGTCGGTCTTCGCCGTGGTTACGATTGTGATGTCCATGCCCTGGACGCGCTTGACCTTGTCGGCCTCGATCTCGGGGAACAGGCTCTGCTCCTTCAGGCCCATCGTGTAGTTGCCGCGCCCGTCGAAGGACTTCGGGGGGATGCCGCGGAAGTCGCGGATGCGGGGCAGCGTCGCGTGGATGAGGCGCTCGAGGAACTCGTACATGCGCTCGCCGCGGAGGGTGACCTTCGCGCCGATCGCCATGCCTTCGCGCAGCTTGAAGTTCGAGATGCTCTTCGTCGCCTTCGTGATGGCGGGGCGCTGGCCGGTGATCTTCGCGATATCGTCCGCCGCCGCCTTCAGCGCGTCGCGGTCCACCAGCGAGTTGACGCCGATGTTGACGACGATCTTCGACAGCTTCGGGATGTCCATGACGGACGGGAACTTGCCCGAATCCTTCAGGGCCTTGACGACCTCGTTGTTGTACTTGTCTTTCAGGACAGACATGGCTTACTCCTTCTCCTTCTTCTCCGCCTTCGTGACGACGGCGAGGTTGGACACCGCGATCGGGGCCTCGCGCCGGACGATGCCGCCGTTCGGGTTGTCGTTGCTCTTGCGGAGGGTCTTGGTGACGAAGTGCAGGCCTTCGACCAGGGCGCGCCCGGTCTTGGGATACACCTTGAGGACCTTGCCGGTCTTCTTGCCTTCGGCGTCGGCGCCGGAAATGGCGCGGACGATGTCGCCGCGGCGGACGTGCAGCTTGGGCTTGTTCATCAGAGGACCTCCGGGGCCAGGGAAATGACCTTCATGTAGTTCATGTCGCGAAGCTCGCGGGCGACAGGGCCGAAGATGCGGCTGCCGCGCGGGTTCTTCTGGTCGTCGATCAGGACGACCGCGTTGTGGTCGAACTTCAGCGTCGAGCCGTCGGGGCGGTGGATCGGGGCCGCGGTCCGGACGATGAGGGCCTTGTGGACCTCGCCCTTCTTGACCATGCCCACGGGCTGGCACTCGCGGATCGAGACCTTGATGATGTCGCCGATCCCGGCGACCGTCTTGCGCTGGCCGAGGACCTTGATGCACTTGGCCAGGCGCGCGCCGGTGTTGTCCGCGACCGGCAGTTCGGTTTCCATCTGGATCATGCCTTCACCTCGCTCCCTTCGGCGCGGCCGATGATCTCGACCAGGCGCCAGCGCTTGGTCTTGCTCAGCGGACGGGTCTCGGCGACGACGACCTTGTCGCCCTTCTTCGCCTCGTTCTTCTCGTCATGGACGTAGTATTTCTTGCTGCGGCGCAGGATCTTGCCATACACCGGATGCGTGATGCGGCGCTCGGCCGAGACCACCACGGTCTTGTTCATGGCATCGCTCACCACGATGCCCACGCGCTGTTTGCGTGTGTTGGTGCGTTCTTCGCTCATATCGTTATGCTTCCTTCTTGGCCTCGTTGAGGACGGTGCGGATGCGGGCGACCTCGCGGCGCGCGAACCGCAGCTGGACAGGCTTCTCGAGCTGCCCGGTGGCCTTCTGCTGGAGCAGCTTGGCCAGCTCGGCCTCGGCTTCGACGAGCCGCTGGGCCTGCTCTTCGGCGCTCAAATCCCGGATTTCCTTCGCTTTCATGGATGTCGTCTCCTTCGGTTCGGGGGGGGTTACAGGACGACGCCGCGGCGGACGAACTGGGTGCGGATCGGCAGCTTCGTGGCCGCCAGGCGCAGGCATTCGACGGCCTGGGCCTCGGGGACGCCGTCCATCTCGAAGAGGATGCGGCCGGGGCGGACGACGGCGACCCATCCCTCGATGGCGCCCTTGCCCTTGCCCATGCGGACTTCCAGCGGCTTCTTCGAATAGGACTTGTCGGGGAAGATGCGGATCCAGAGCTTCCCTTTGCGCTTCATGGCGCGGTTCATGGCGACGCGGCACGCCTCGATCTGGATGTTCGTGATCCAGCAGCGTTCCATCGTGCGCAGGCCGTATTCGCCGAACGCCAGGGTGTTGCCGCTCATCGAGTTCCCCTTGCAGGAACCGCGCTGGCTCTGGCGATACTTCACTCGTTTAGGCATGAGGGGCATGGCTTCTCTCCTTTCGGGCGGGACGGGCGGCGGCGACGGGGCCGTCGGGGTTCTGGCAGATCCAGCACTTCACGCCGATCTTGCCGGCCATCGTGTTGGCTTCGGCGAAACCGTACTGGACATCCTCGCGGAGCGTCTGCAGCGGGACCTTGCCCTGCATGTAGTGCTCGGTGCGGGCCAGCTCGGCGCCGCCGAGGCGGCCGCACGCCTGGACGCGGATGCCCAGCGCGCCGTTTTCCATCGCCAGCTGCATCGCGCGCTTCATGGCGCGGCGGAAGGCGATGCGGCGCTCCAGCTGCGAGGCGATCGACTCGGCCACGAGCTGCGCGTTGGTGTCGATGTTGCGGACTTCCTGGATGTCGATGTAGACTTCCTTGCCGGTCTTCTCGGTGATCTCCTGGCGGACGGCGTCGGTCCCCTCGCCCTTGTGGCCGATGAGGACGCCCGGGCGGGCGGAGAAGATCTTGATGCGGACGCGGTTCTGGTGGCGTTCGATGACGACGTCGGAAACGCCGGCTTCCTTCAGCTTCTTGCTGATGATCTTACGGATGACCAAGTCCTCGTGCAACATGTCGCCGAACGACTTCTTGTCCGCATACCAGCGGCTCTTCCACTCCTTGTGGACCGCCATGCGGAAACCGATCGGATTTACTTTCTGGCCCAATGTGTGCCTCCTATCCCTTGTAAGGTTACTTCTTCGACGGCTTTTCGGTCGTCAGGGTCACGCTGATGTGGCTCGTCTTCTTGCGGATCGACGCGGCGGAACCGCGCGCCCGGGGCCAGTACCTGGGGAAGGTCGGGCCGTTGTCGACCGTCGCCGACGCCACATACAGGTCGTCGGCCGACAGCTCGGCGTTGTTCTCTGCGTTCGCGACGGCGGACTTCAGCGTCTTGCCGATGCACTCGGCCGCCTTGCGCTTGTTCAGCTCGACGACGCGAAGGGCCTCGGCCACGCTCAGGCCCGTGATGGCCCTGGCGAGGTCGCGCGCCTTCATCGGCGAGAGGCGGACGAACTTGGTCGTCGCCTTGAGGTTTTTGCTTTCGCTTTCCATGTCATTTTCCTTCCGTACCGGTCGACCGGGCGAGGACCGCCCGGTCCCCGGCCTGGGGCCCGTCCCCGTCCGCGACCTTTTCGATGATCGCGCCGGAGACCGTCTCTCTCACATCGACAACCCGGAGGCTGGCCACCTTGCGACGGCCCCGCAGAACGACGAGCGGGAGGCCGTAGCACACGCCGTGGCGCGCCCCTTGGTCGACGACCGCCAGGCCCAGGTCCTCGTTGACGTCCAGGACGCGGCCCTCGACGGGCCGGTCCGTGGACGCCGCCTCGGCGGGGGCGGGCATCCCGGTTGCCGCGTGGGCGTCCAGGGCCGCCATCGCTTCCGCGAGGCGCCGTCCCATCCGTTCCAGCCTGGCGTCCTTCCGTGCCGCCTCCTCGCGGAGGGCGGCCACCTCGGAGCCAAGCCGGGTCGCGGCGGAGCGAGCCTCGCCGGCCAGCAATTCCAGCAGATCGTCCGAGCCTTCCGTCATGTTTCCGCGGGGGGGGCGATGTCCGCCCGCGGCGCCCGGGTCCGAGGTGTCCTCCACCTCTTCCGTTCGCGCGGACTGCACCGTTCTCGCGGTCGTCTCCGCCTTCTCCGGGACCGCCGTGTGGGCCTTTTCGGGCCCGTTTTCCACTGATTCCGGGAGGGAATACGTCGGCATGATGGCCGGCTGTTCCGTAATCAAATCACTTTTCCATCGCCAACGCAAGCCAAAAAATACGCCTGCGCCGGCGGTCGCTCCGAGGAGCAGGGCCAGGGCGATGGGCCAGGCCCTGCCGTCGGAGCGGTGCACCGTGCGTCCTCGGCAGCGACTACTTGAGGGCGACGGTCTTGTCCGTAGCCGCGCCGTGGTGGCGGAAGGTACGGGTGGGGGCGAACTCGCCCAGGCGGTGGCCGACCATGTTTTCCGTGACGAAAACGTTGGTGAAGACCTTGCCGTTGTGGACGTTGAAGGTGTGGCCCACGAACTCGGGCAGGACCATGCTGCGGCGCGACCAGGTCTTGATCGGCAGCTTCTTCCCGCTCTTGTTCATCGCGTCGACCTTCTTCATCAGGTGGTCTTCGACGTACGGGCCCTTCTTGATGGAACGACTCATGGCTTACTTCTTTCTGCGTTGGACGATGAACTTGCGGGAGGGCTTGCGCGGGTTGCGCGTCTTCTTGCCCTTGGCGAGCTGGCCCCACGGCGAGACGGGGTGTCCGCCGCCGGAGGAGCGGCCTTCGCCGCCGCCCATGGGGTGGTCGACCGGGTTCATGGCCACGCCGCGGACGGTCGGGCGGATGCCCTTCCAGCGCTTGCGGCCGGCCTTGCCCATGGAGATGTTCTCGTGCTCGAGGTTGCCGACCTGGCCGATCGTGGCCAGGCAGCGGACGCTCACCTTGCGGATTTCGCCGGAAGGCAGGCGCAGCTGGGCGTACTCCTCGTCGCGGGCGGCGATCTTGACGATCATGCCGGCGCTGCGGGCGATCTTCGCGCCGCCGCCGGGGATCATCTCGATGCAGTGGACGCTCATCGACAGGGGGATGGCGGAGAGCGGGAGGGCGTTGCCCACGGCGGGCTCGGCCTTCGGGCCGCTCATGACCTTGTCGCCGACCTTCAGGCCGTCGGGGGCGAGGATGTAGCGCTTTTCGCCGTCGGCATAGGCCAGGAGGGCCAGCCGCGCGCTACGGTTGGGATCGTACTCGATCGCCTGCACCGTCGCGGGGATGTCGAACTTCTGGCGCTTGAAATCGACCAGGCGGAGGAACTTCTTGTGGCCACCGCCGCGATGGCGGATGGTGATGCGGCCCTGGGCGTTGCGCCCGGCCGTGGACTTCTTGATGGTGACCAGACGGCGTTCCGGGCGCTTCTTGCTCACGCCGTCGAAATCCGACAGCGTGGTGAAGCGCAGGCTGGCCGTCCTCGGCTTGTATTTCTTCAGACCCATGGGGAACCTCGCTTATGCCAAATCGATGGTGTTGCCGTCCTGCAGGGTGACGACCGCGCGCTTCCAGTCGGAAGTGCGGCCCGGCACCCGGTTGCGACCGACGCGCTTGGCCTTGCCCTTGCGCACCATCGTCCGGACGTCCTTGACCTTGACGTTGAACTGCTTCTCGACGGCGGCGCGGATCTGCATCTTGTTCGCGTCGCTGCCGACCTCGAAAAGGTACTGGTTGTCGGCCTGCTGGAGGCGCGTGCCCTTTTCGGTGACCAGAAGCTTCTTGATAATCGTCTGCATGGCTGTTTACTCCTTCCCGCCGACGCGCTCCGCCAGGGCGTCGAGGCCCGCGGCATCCGTCAGGACCACCGGGTAGCGGAGCATCTGGTAGGTGTTGACCTGCTCGGCCGTCGTGACTTCCGCGTTGGGCAGGTTGCGGGCGGCGAGGTTCAGGCTCTTGCTGGACTGCGCGACGATGAAGAGCGTCGAGCGCCCCTCGGCCACCTTCTTCATCAGGGGGCCCAGGTTGCGGGTCTTCGGCTCGATCTCGGCCAGGCCCTCCGCCACCGACACGGCGCCAGAGACGATCTTGTCCGACAGCGCGCGCTGGAAGGCGAGGGCGACGACCTTCTTGTTGACCTTCTTCGAGTAGTCGCGGGGATGGGGCCCGAACACGACGCCGCCGCCGCGGAGGACGGGGGAACGCCGCGAGCCCTGGCGCGCGTTGCCGGAGCCCTTCTGCTTGTAGGGCTTGCGGCCGCCGCCGGAGACGTCGGAACGCTTCTTGGTGGACGCCGTGCCGGCGCGAAGGCCCGCGCGGTACGCCGTGACGACGTCGAGGACGGCCTGGTCGCCGCGCTCGGTCTCGAGCAGATCGTCGGAGAATTCCTTTTCGCCGATGCTCTCGCCGGCGAGATTGTAGACTTTGATGGTGCTCATGTCGGTTACGCCTTCTTGATAGCCTTGCGAACCATCACGATGCCGCCGTTCGGTCCCGGGACCGCGCCCTCCAGGAGGATGGCGTTGTCTTCCGGCATGACCTTCACGACGCGCAGGTTCTGGGTCGTAATGTCGTCCGAGCCCATCTGGCCCGGCATCTTCTTGTTCCTGAACACGCGGGCCGGCCACTCGCGGTTGCCGATGGAACCCGGCTTGCGGGTCCAGGCGCCGCCGTGCGTCTCGCGGCCGCCGCGCATCTTGAAGCGGCGGATGACGCCCTGGAAGCCGCGCCCCTTCGTGCGGGCCAGCACGTCGACGAACGCGACGCCTTCGAACACCGACGCGTCGAACACGTCGCCGACCTTGGCGTCGTCGCCCTCGGCCAGGCGGACTTCGCGAAGCACGCGCTTCGGGCTCACGCCGGCCTTCTCGAAATGCTTGACCTGGGCTTTGGCCAGGCGCTGCGGCTTCTGGTCCTCGTAGCCGAGCTGGACCGCCTCGTAGCCGTCCGTCTCGCTCGTCTTGCGCTGGACGACGGAGCAGGGCCCGACCTGGACGACCGTCACCGGCACCTGGACGCCGTTGTCGTCATAGATGCGGGTCATGCCCACCTTGCGACCGATAAGTGTCTTCATGCTGGTCGCCTCCTCTACAGACGGATCTGGATGTCGACGCCGGCCGGCAGGTTGAGCTTCTTGAGCTCGTCCACCGTCTTGGCAGTCGGGTCAATGATGTCGATGATCCGCTTGTGCGTGCGGATCTCGAACTGTTCCATGGACTTCTTGTCCGCGTGAACGCTGCGGTTCACGGTGTACCGTTCGATGCGGGTGGGCATCGGGATGGGCCCGGCCACCTGGGCGCTGGTACGCTTCGCGGTATCGACGATGTCCTGGGCCGACTGGTCCAGCATCCGATGGTCGAATGCCCGAAGGCGAATTCTGATGCGTTGTTTCATGCGTATTTCTTTCGGTTCGACAATGATCCTTGGCGATGGCCGGGCGGCTCTCCCGCCGCCGGCCTGCACGCCAATGCGCCCTTGTGTCAAAGAACGCCCGACTCCACGGCCGCGCCAGCCTACAGGACGGCCGCAACCGCAAAATCGGCGCGTATTCAAGCACATTTTGTCCGAAAGTCAACCCCTTTCCGCAAAAATCGCAAAAATTTCTCGCCCTCGCCGGAAAAAGTGGTAGTTTTAGGTCCACGGACGCCGTCGGGCGTCCTGAAGTAAGTAGACGATGATGCTCCCCCTTCGAACAGCCCCCATGACGGACAGGAAGGAAGCCTAGCGATGGTCTTCAACTCGCTGGTCTTCCTTGTGTTCTTTGCGATCGTCTACGTGGCGTACCGTCTGCTGCCGCATCGCGGGCAGAACGTGCTGATCCTCGTATCGAGCTACATCTTCTACGGCTGGTGGGACTGGCGGTTCTGCGGGCTGATCGCCTTGACGAGCCTCTGCTCCTGGGGCAGCGGCCTTGCCATCGGGCATTTCCGGCGGAGAGGGGCGTCCAGGGCCGCCTGGTGGTCCTGCGCGGCGAACGTCGGGCTGAACCTCGGCATCCTCGGCGTCTTCAAGTACTACGACTTCTTCGCCTCCAGCGCAGCCGCGGCGGCCGCCGCCCTGGGCTGGACGGCGGATGTCCCGCTCCTCCGCGTCATCCTGCCGGTCGGGATCAGCTTCTACACGTTCCAGGCGCTGAGCTACACGCTGGATGTCCACCGTGGCCAGATGCGGCCCACGCGGAACGCGGTCGACTTCTGCGCGTTTGTCGCCTTCTTTCCCCAGCTGGTCGCCGGCCCCATCGAACGCGCCAGCAACCTGCTGCCGCAGATCGAGAACCCGCGGACCGTCACGCCGGAAGGGACCCGGGAAGGGATTTGGCTCGTCGCGTGGGGCCTTTTCAAGAAGTGCGTCATCGCGGACAACCTGGCCGTCCTGGTCGACGGCGTGTTCAACGGCGGCGGCACGGCGACGGCGGGCGGGGCGGCCTGCCTGCTGGCGGTCTATGCGTTCGCCTTTCAGATCTACTGCGACTTTTCGGGCTACAGCGACATCGCCCGCGGCCTGGCCAAAATGATGGGCGTCGACCTGATGCTCAACTTCAACAACCCCTATTTCGCCCTCAATCCGAAGGACTTCTGGGCGCGCTGGCACATCAGCCTCTCGACGTGGCTCCGCGACTACCTCTACATTCCGCTCGGCGGCAACCGGCGCGGCGCGGCGCGCAAATACGCCAACCTCTTTCTCACGATGCTGCTGGGCGGGCTGTGGCACGGGGCGGCCTGGACATTCGTCGCCTGGGGCGCGTTCCATGGCGCCCTGCTCGTCGCCTACCATGCCTGGACGTCGTGGATGGGCTTCGGCAAGGGGCGCGTGGATTCGGGCCGGTGCGTCTGGCTGCGCCGGATCGCCATGTTCAACCTGGCCTGCGTCGGATGGCTCTTCTTCCGCGCCGAAACGATTGCGCAGGCCTGGTCGATGCTGGGCGCGATCTTCGGCCGCTGGGCCTGGGATGCGCAGGCAGCGAACATCCTGTGCGCGACCATCCTCTTCGCCGCGCCCCTGTGGGCCGTGCAGGCCCTGCAGGTCGCCAGCGGGCGCCTGGATGCGCCGCGGCGCCTTTCGCCGGTTCCCAGAATCGCCCTTTGGATCGTCATGGCCGTCGGATTCCTTCTGTTCGGGAACACGGGCGGCGGGGCCTTCATCTATTTCCAGTTCTGATGCGCACATTGACCCCAGAAGACCGGATTGTCCGCGACGTCGAAAGGAGATTCCTTCGGCGCTGGGGGTGGTGCATGCCCGTCCTGGGCATCCTGGCCGCGGGGCTTCTGGGCGACGGCTTCTGGGGCTGGGTCGATTCATCCGTCCCCGGCCGCTGGTTCGACTGGGGCCGCGCATTCGGTCCGGCAGGACTGGCGCTGGGCGTCGCGGGCCTCCTGTTCGCCGGCGCGTGGCGCCTGCTGGTTGGTCGGAAAGGCGGTTTCGCCGTCGTGGCGCCGTGCGCGCTGGCGGGGCTGCTGGCCGTCGAATGCGCCGTCCGGCTCTCCACGCCCCAGGCCGCCTTCTGGCTGGCCGTGCGCAGCCGGCTCGGCGAGCAGCCCTTCATGCGCGAGGTTTGCTACGTGCGCCTGGAGGAAGCCGCCGGGCGCATGGATTCCGCCCCGGCCGTCGTGGTCATCGGCTCCAGCCAGGTGCTCAACGGCGTCGACGTTCCCGCCCTGGACGAAGCCCTGCGCCCCGAGCGCCGGGCCATCCGCCGCGCCATGTTCGGCATGACCCCGCTCAAGGCCCTCTGCATGCGCGCCTACTTCCCGTTCCGGCCCGGCGACCTCTGCGCCACGATGCTTTCCGAATTTGATTTCACCAACCAGGAGGAATTCCCTGCCGACTGGTTCCGCCCCTACGCCTCGTGGCGGACGCTCCCCGACGTCCTGTCCTGCATGGGCGCCCGCACCTGCCGGGCCCATTGGCGCCAGGCCGTCGACGGCGCCATGGCCGCCACATGGGAGCTTTGGCGCATGCGCGACGGGGCCCGCGAAATCGCCTTCCACGCCGTCGGCCGCGAGGCTGCAGCGGATGCCGCCTCCGCCGGTTCGACATCGGCAAGCGGCGCCGCCCTCGCCGCCGAAAAGGCGCGGGGCCCCTTGCAACGCGCGGCGGCCGAGGAGAAGGCCTTTGTCCGGCTGACGGAACGGCTGCAGGCGGATGGCGTCCGTTTCGTCGTCTTCGAAGGCGACGTCCATCCCGCCATCCAATCCGCCTTCCGCGTCGCCGAAAAGCGGCGGATCCGCGCCTGGCTGCAAGGCTTCGGCTCCGCCTCCTTCCGCTATGTCCCGATCGACGAGCTGGGGCTTTCCTTCGACCTTGGCGACTGGAAGGACATGACCCACCTCAGTTCGACCGGGCGCGCAAAGTTCACCTGGGCCATGGCCGCTACGCTCCAGTCGGAACCTTAGGCTCCGCGGGCGGGCGGCTTCGCGGGGGGCGGGCCAAAGGGGGCATGGCGGCGGCAATTTGGATTGACGGCGAAGGCGGATGGTGGCAGGGTGGCGGGGTTGTGAGGAAAACAATCCAGCATACGCAGGCCGTCCTCGAGAAGCTGCCGACGCTTCCCGACCAGCCGGGCTGCTACCTGATGCGCAACCGGCAGGGGCGCATCATCTACATCGGGAAGGCGACGTCGCTGCGGTCGCGGGTCGGCTCCTATTTCCACCCGTCGACGTTCGCGAAGGCGGACCCGAAGCTGCGGTCGCTCATCCGGTCGATCGATTCGTTCGACTTCATTCCGCTCAGGACGGAGCCGGAGGCGGCGCTGACGGAGTCGCGGCTGATCAAGGAATACCGGCCGCGCTACAACATCCTGCTGAAGGACGACAAGCGCTTTCCGATGCTGCGGCTGCACCCGGGGGAGGCCTGTCCGCGGCTTGAGGCGGTGCGGTTGCGGAAGGATGACGGGGCGCGCTACTGGGGGCCGTTCACCTCGTCGTCGGCGGCGTGGGCGACGCTGGAGTTCGTGCAGCGGCACTTCGGGCTGCGGACGTGCGCGGTGCGCGTCCCGGGCGAGGAGGAGCACAAGCACTGCCACAACGACATCCTGCGGTTCTGCGCGGCGCCGTGCCTGCGTCCCGAGGACTACGGGGAACGGGTGGCGGAGGCGTGCGCCTTCCTCGACGGGGACCGTCTGGACGTGCTGAAGGCGCTGCGGGGCGACATGGAGGCGGCGGCGCAGGCGCAAGACTTCGAGAAGGCGGCGGCGCTGCGGGACACGTATCTGCTGCTGCTGCGGGCCATCCGCCAGCGGACGCTCGCGCAACGGACGCCCCAGCTGAAGGCCGAGGCGGCGGCGGAAGGGCTGGCGGCGCTGGCGGCGGCGGCGGGGCTGCGCGGGCCGCCGCACCGCATCGAATGCTACGACATTTCGAACATTTCGGGGACGTTGTCGGTGGCATCGGGGGTCGTGTCGATCGACGGGGTGCCGTCGCCGCAGTTCTACCGGATGTATCGGATCAAGACGGTCGAGGGGGCGAACGATCCGGCATCGATGGCCGAGGTCATCGGACGGCGTGCGCGGCGTGCGCAGGAGGACCCGGAGAAGTCGCCGATGCCCGACCTGGTGATCGTGGACGGCGGCATTACGCAACTGCGGGCGGCGCGGGCGGCGCTGGATGCGCTGGGGTTCCGGGAGCAGGCGCTCGTGGGACTGGCGGAGCGCTTCGAGGAGCTCTACCACGATGTCGAAAACAAGCGGCCGCCGATCCGGTTCGAGCGGGGGTCGCCGGCGCTGCACGTGCTGCAGGCGATCCGCGACGAGGCGCACCGCTTTGCGCTGACCTACCACCGGAAGCTGCGGGCGCGGAAGATCCGGGAGTCGGTGCTGGACGACATCCAGGGGGTGGGGCCGGCGCGGAAGGCGGCGCTGCTGCGGCATTTCGGGAGCATGGGGCCCATCCGCGAGGCGGGCGTGGCGGAGCTGGGGGCCTGCCCGGGCATCGGGCCGGTGTTCGCGGAACAGCTGTGGGCGGCGCTGCATCCGGGGGGATAGGGGCGCGGCGGGCGGCAGCGCGGGCCCCGGCACGCGGCAGGCCGCTAGCCGACGAGCGGGGCGAGCTTTTCGAAGGCCTCGACGGCGCCGAGCGGCAGGAAGATGTCGGTGACGCCGTGCTGCGTGTAGGCGGTGGGCCCGGGGTTGATTTCGATGATGGTGGCGCCGTGGCGCCTGGCGGCGGGGGGGACGGCGGCGGCCGGGTAGACGACGCCCGAGGTGCCGACGAGGACCATGCAATCGGTCGCGGCGGCTTCGCGGTCGGCGCGCTCCATGGCGGCGAGGGGGATGTTTTCGCCGAAGAAGATGAAATCGGGCTTCAGGAGGCCGCCGCAGAGGGGGCAAACGGGGAGGGCGGGCTCGGGAGGGAGGGCCTCGTGCAGGGGGAAGGTCCGCGAGCAGGCCAGGCAGGTCAGGGTGCGGCAATGGCCGTGGTATTCGACGAGTTCGGTCGAGCCGGCGGCGGCATGGAGGCCGTCGATGTTCTGGGTGACGGTGCAGGCCAGGCGGCCCTCGGCCTCCCAGCGGGCGAGCGTCCTGTGGGCGAGGTTGGGCTGTGCGGCGGGGCGACCGCCCGTGCCGAGGAAGGCGGTGAAGAGCGCGCGGATGGCCGGCCAGGAATCCTGGGGGCGCCGGGTAAAGACGTCGAGGTCGAGGATGTCGGGGTCGTAGGATTCCCAGACGCCGCCGGGGCCGCGGAAGGGGGGGATGCCGCTTTCGACGCTGATGCCGGCGCCCGTGAAGGCGGTCAGGTGCCGCGCAGCGGAAATGGCGCGGGCGGCGGCGGCGAGGCGGGCCTGCAGTTCGTCGTCAGGGATCTTGGCATCCGTCATGTCCATCCTCCTGGGCCAGGCGGCCCGATTCGTCGATCCACGTCGGTTGCGTCCGCTCCACGGGGCACGGGGGAAGCGACGCGAGGAACTTCCGTCCGTACCATTTTCCGGCCAGCCGGGGATCGAGGACGACGACGGTGCCGCGGTCGTCGGCCGAGCGGACCAGGCGCCCGAAGCCTTGGCGGAACTTGAGGATGGCCTCGGGGAGGGAGAAGTCGACGAAAGAGCTGCCGCCGCGCTCCTCGATGCGGCGCATGCGGGCCGCGACGACGGGCTGGTCGGGGACGGCGAAGGGCAGGCGCGTGATGATGACGGTCGAAAGGGCGGGCCCCTTGACGTCGACGCCCATCCAGAAGCTGTCGAGGCCGAAGAGGACGTAGGGGCGGTCGGCGCGGCGGAAGAGGTCCAGCATCTGCGACCTCGGCATCGAGCCGTCCTGGAGGATGGGTACGAGGCCGGCGTCCTCGAGGGGGCCACGCAGGAGGTCGGCGACGCGGCGGAGGAGGTCGGCGGAGGTGAAGAGGGCGAAGGTGCGGCCCTGCGAAGCGGCGGCGTGGCGGAGGATGCCGCCGGCGACGGCGGCGGCATAGCCGCGGGCGTCGGAGGGGTCCGGGCCGCCGGCGGCGGCGAGGAGGCGGACCTGGCGGGGATAGTCGAAGGGCGAGCCGAGGCAGAGCATCCGGCAGTCGTCCGGCGCGCCGAGGCGGCGGCGGCAGTAGTCGAGCTTGCCCTCGACCGCGAGCGTGGCGCTGGCCAGGACGATGGTGCCGTAGGGGCCGAAGAACTCCTCGCGCAGGATGGGGGCGACCTCGATCGGGGCCGAATGCAGGACGGTCGATCGGCGCTTGCCCTCGCGTTCCAGCCAGTAGACGTGGTCGGCCAGGTTCTGGCCGAGGAACTGGTCGAGCTCCGTCGCCATGCCGTCGACGGTGGCGCGCAGGCCGCGGAGCTCGGCGGCGGTTTCGTCGTCCTCGCGGTCGAGGTAGGTGCGGGCGAGCTCCTGGAGCTTGGCCGAAAGGCGGGCCATCGTCTCGGGGACGGACGACTCGACCGAAAGCGGGCCGCGGAGCGTCAGCTGCATGTCGCGCGGGCCGAAGTGCGCGGCCTCCTCGATGGCGCGGAAGAGGTTCGGGACGGCCTCCCAGAGGCGGGTGACCAGGTGGGCGGCGTCGCCCTGGCGGAGGAGGCCGAGGAGGCCCTTGCCCGTATCGGGGACGAAGAGGCGGCGCATCCAATACTTGAACGCCGCGAGCGAAATGCGCAGCCCGAGGTGGTCGCTGGCGACGTCCTCGACGGTGTGGGCCTCGTCGAGGACCACGGCGGCCACCGACGGCAGGAACCCCGGACCCGACATCCGGATGGCCATGTCCGAAAACAGGATGTGGTGGTTGACCACGAGCAGGTCCGCCTCGCGGATGCGTTCGCGGGCGCGCTGGAAGAAGCAGTTCTTGCGGAACGGGCATTTCTTGCCCATGCAGTTGTCGCGCTCGGCGCAGACGGAGGCCCAGACGTCGGACGACGGGGCCGGCGAAAGCTCCTGCTGCGAGCCTTCGCGGGCGTTGGCGGCCCAGCCCAGGATGCGGTCGAGCTCGAGGCGGCCGGGCGAGGAAAAGAGCTCCTGCTGGCCTTTCGTCGCGCGCTGGAGCCGACGGCGGCAGAGGTAGTTCGAGCGCCCTTTGACGAGGACGGCGCGGAAGGCCAGGCCGAGCGTCGCCTGGAGCAGGGGCAGGTCCTTGTTCATCAGCTGCTCCTGGAGGGCGATCGTATAGGTCGAGACGAGGACCTTCTCCTTGACCTGGAGCGAATGCATCAGCAGGGGGACGAGATAGGCCAGGCTCTTGCCGACGCCCGTGCCCGCCTCCACCAGGAGCGTCCCCCCCGCCTCCAGCGTATCGGCCACCGCCATGGCCATCGCCTCCTGCTGGGGACGCACCTCGAAGCGGAAGCGCCCGTCGTCCGGCGCGCCGCCGCCGGCCAGGACCGACAGGGCGCCGCCGGAGCCCAGGACGCCCTTGACCAGGTCGCCCAGCGGGCGCCCGCCCCGGGCGGCGTCTTCGCGGCGGCGGCGTGCCGCGCGCCCGGCGACGGTGGAGGGCGGAGGCTCGTCGTCCACGTAGTCGCCGACCGCCTCCCAGACGTCGCGGCCGGCGGGCGGCGGGAACGGCGGCGGCGCGGCGACGGAATCCTGCACGAACGTCCGGACCTCGCCCATCGACGAGATTTCCTCGGCCGGCTCGACGGAATGCGCGCAAACAGGCCGGTCCGGGCCCTTGGTTTCCGAACGTTTGTTCGTGCTCTTCCGCCCTACACGGCGATCGGGCTTGTCCCCGGACATGCGGCCCCCCTTTCCTATTCGGCGGCGGAGTCCGCGGGCGCCTCGGCGGCGGGGGCCAGCGATTCCTCGGCCAGGGAGACGTCCACCTCCGGGACATCCCCAGCGGGGGCGGCGGCGGGAGCGGCCTCGCCGTCCTCCGGCGGGTTCAGGACGGCGAGGGAGCCGTCGAAGCGGATGTTCGCCTTGGCGCGCAGGGACTCGATGAATTCGTGGCCGATGCGGCGCTGCTCATCGCTGCGGAGGCGGGCGACCAGCCGATCCTTGACCGTGTCGAACGGGGCGACCTGCTCGTCGAGGTCCTCCTCGGCCTTGATGACGTGGAACCCGACGCCCGTCTCGACGATTTCGCCGATTTCGCCCAGTTCCTGGGAGTAGAGGGCCTCCTCGAAGGCCGGGTCTTCGCGGCCTTTCGGGATGAGCCCGAGCTCGCCGCCGCGGGAGGCGCTCACGCAGTCGGAGGTTTCGCGGGCCAGCTGGGCGAAGTCGGCGCCCTTGAGCAAGGCGTCGCGGACGCCCTCGATCTTCTTGCGGGCGGCGGCGCGTTCCTCGTCGGTGGCGGCGGAGCTGACGCGGACCAGGATGTGGGCGGCGGTGCGGCCGGCCGGCTGGGTGAACATCTGGATATTTTCGTCGTAGAACTTGCGGGCGGTCTCCTCGGTGATGGCGGCCTGGGCGGCGGCGACCTCGTCATGCAGGAGGCGGTTGCGGAAGATGTCCAGCTTGAGATTGGCTTCGAGCTGCTCCATGGTGAGGTTGTTCTCGGCGAGCATGATCGCCATGGCGTCCTCGTTCTGCATGTGGCCGAAGAGCTGCTGCTTGGCGGCGGCGATCTCGTCGGAGGAGACCGTGGCGTTCTGGCGTTCCATCTCGGCCTGGACGAGCTGGCGGGTGATCAGGCTGTCGAGGACGCGGACGAGGTTGGCGTTGCGGCGGCGGTTCAGGTCGTCCTCGGAAAGCCCCGCAGGCAGCTGGCGCTCGAACTTGGCGAGGTCGGCCATGACCTGGGCGCGCGTGAAGTCGGCGTTGTCGATGTGCAGTACAATCTCGGAGGCCGGATCGTTCGGGACGACCACCTCGGCCTCCTTCTTGCCGCAACCGCACAACGCAACCGAAACGGCCAGGCCGCCCATCATCAGCATCGAAATCCGCTTCATACGTGCACTCCATCCGGCCGGGTTCGGGCGAAGGACCATCCGACGCCGTCCCGCCGTGCGGCCCATCATCCCCATTCCGTCCGCGAAAATCAAGGCGGAAAGATGGCCCCCCCGCAGAAAGGTCCGCCGCCCGGCCGGGCGGCCCCGGGGATTTGCGCTTGCCTTCGCGCGCGTGTGGGCGTAGGATTGCGGGGTCCATAGGGAGAATTACCAGCCATGCGTCGCATCCTTTTCCGAAGTTTCCTGTTCTGCCTCGTCGCCGCCCTGCTCATCGGGGCGTTCTATGCGTGGCGCGCCTACGACGCCTGCCGCACGGCGATAGGCGGCTACAAGCACCTGCGCTACCTGCTCGAATCGGGCGAGACGCTCGAAGGCGAACCGGCCGACGAAGTGCTCTCCGACGACTACCTGATGAGCCTGTTCGGGAACAACCCCGAGCTGGTCGAGCGGCTGAAGTCGATCGTCGACCTGGGAATGGCCACCGACGAATCGCTGAAGACGGGCGAAGTCACGGCAATGATCGTCACCTACCAGAAGGTCGAAGGCGAAATCCGCGACGCGGCGATCTACGTGCTGGGCGGGTTCTCCGACCCGAAGCATTCGCGCATGGGCTTCCACACGTCCGGCTACTTCCAGCAGGAGCTCGACCCCGGCCTGTGGCTGACGGGCACCACCGTCATGAACCTGTTCGGCCGCGACATCGTCGTGTTCTGCGAGAAGGAGAAGGCCGAGCAGCACATGGCGCTGCTCTACGACCTGCTCAACGGCGGGATCATGCCGCTGGCCTCGAAGATCATCGACTCGCCGCTGCACTACTCGATCGTCATCCCCTCGCCCAAGCAGATCGCTCCGCCCAACCTGCGCAACCACCTGCAGACCGTCTTCATCACGGGAACGATGGAACCGGACCAGTCGGAGACCGAGATCCGCTTCATCACGGGCAACCCCCTGAAGGCCTCGCACGTCCACTCCATCCTCAAGGACATGCTGTCCATGGCGCGCATGACGTTTCACGACCGCTTCAGCGGCTATGTCAAGAAGCGCTCCTGGGGCACGCAGGACGACATGTGGTGGGCGACGGAATACGTCTCGCTGATCGACAGCTCGAAGCTGGTGCTCTCGCCCGACATGGTCAGCCTGCGCTTCCGCTACGACCGGGCGCAGAACAACGCCGTGCTCAAGACCATCGAGCGCGCCGGCCGCGACCTGGCCGCGCAGCGGGCCTTCGCGATCGCCGGCGAGCTACCGTGGGAGTTCGTCTATGCCCAGAAGGACAACGACTCGGGCGCCTACTGGTCGAAGGAGCACCTCGACGGCCCCGAATGGCCCCTGGGCGAGGAAGGCCTCCCGACGCCCGGCTCCATCGCCGCCAAGGCCGAGCGCGAACGCCTGGCCGCCGAAAAGGCCGCCGAAAAGGAGCGCCAGCGCCAGGAGAAGGAAGAAAAGGCCCGCCAGGCCGCCCAGCCCGGACAGGAGGCCTGATCCATGGACCGCCGCCGCCTTTCCGCCCTTGCCCTCGCGGGCCTCCTGGCGCTGCCGCTGGCCGCCCTGGCCCGTCCGTTCGACGTCCGCGTCCTGTCCGCCACCAACGTCTACCAGCTGGCTCCGGTCGTCGCCGACTCGGGCCTCATCGCCTGGATCCAGCGGAGCAAGCTGGGCGACGACGGCGACGACGGAGCCCAGTCGCGCACCGACGTGCTGGTTTCCGACAACGGCGCCGAGCCGGTCAACATCACGAAGGACGACCCGGCGCTGGCCGGGCGCATGTCCACGCCGTCGGTCTGCGGGCAGGCCGTCGCCTTTTCCGTGCAGATCGTCCCCGGGAACCCGGGCGGCCCCGAATTCAAGCTGGTCCTGCCCGAGCTCGACGAAAAGATGCAGCAGATGGAGGACGACTACCCGACGCTCTTCGGCGAGACGCCGCCCTCTTCGGCGACCATCGCGCAGATCGACGCCGACACGCCCGAGGCGGCCGCCATCCCCGAGGGGGCCGCCGACGCGGAGCCGGAGCTCGACGAGAACGGCGAGCCCATCGTGAAGCCCATTGCCGCCCCGCCGCGCCAGAACTGGCGCGCCGGCATGGGCAACAGCCTGTCCATCGCCCTCTACGAAAACGGCCAAATCGAGTTCCTGACGCCGACGAACCAAGGCTTTTCCATCCCGGCGCTGGGCGAGAAGCACGTCGCCTGCCTTTGCGCGCGCGGCTGGCCCTACGGCTACGAGATGGTCACCTACGACCGCGAGCAGAAGGCCCTCACGCAGCTGACGACCAACTTCTTCTACGTCGCCTGCCCCGTCATGTCGGGCCACCGCCTCGCCTTCCAGGGGTGGGACGGCAACGACTACGAAATCTTCGTCCACGACTTCGACACGGGCGTCACCACGCAGATCACCGACAACACCTTCGACGACACCGACCCCGCCCTGGACGGCGACACCCTCGGCTGGATCGGCCACCCCCTCGTCACCGCCGAAATCTTCATGTACGACTTCGAGTCCCAGTCCGTCCGCAAGCTCTCGGACTCCTCGACGACGGCCAACACGCACCTTTCGGTCTGGGACGGGAAGGCCGTCTGGCAGGCCTACGACGACGAGGGCGCCGACTCCGAAATCTACTACTACGACGGCAAGCGCATCATCAAGCTGACGTCCAACATCTGGGACGACACCGACCCGTGCATCCGCGACGGCGTCATCGCCTGGGTGTCCTACGTGGACCTCGGCGACGCCGAAATCATGGCCCTCGACCTTTCCGACAACATCCCCGTCCAGATCACCGACAACGCCTCCGACGACCTCCACCCGTGCACCGCGCGCTCCATGGTCGTCTGGCAGTCCGACACCGACGACGGGCATTCCCTGATCTGCATCGCCACGCCCCACGTCGACGGCAAGCCCTAGCGGCCGAAGCCACGCGCGGCGGACGTCCCTTTTGCAAACGCGGACGGAACACCATGAAAACCATCGATTCCAACTACTTGGTCATTGGCGCAGGCCTGGCCGGCCTTTCCGCTGTCCTGCAGCTGGCGAGCAGCGGCAAGAAGATCGTCCTTTGCGCCAAGCGCGACCTGAACGAATCGAACTCGTCGCACGCGCAGGGGGGCATCGCGGTGCCCATCGCGCCGGGCGACACCATCGACGCGCACCTGCAGGACACGCTGGTCGCGGGGGCGGGCATCACCAACCCGGAGGCGGCGCGCGACATCATCGCGGCGGGGGCGGAGCGCATCGCGGCGCTTGAAAAGTGGGGCGTGCACTTCGAGCGGAAGCCGGCGCATCCGCGCGAGCACGACGCCGAATACGACCTGGGGCGCGAAGGCGGGCACTCGGCGCGGCGCATCCTGCACTCCGGCGACATCACGGGCGCCGACGTCATCCGCGTCCTGGCCGAACGCGTCCGCGAACTGCCGAACGTCGAAATCCACGACCATTACATCGCCATCGACCTCATCACGACGTCGTGGCTGAAGATCCCCGGCGAGAACGCCTGCATCGGGTGCTACTTCCTGGACATGGAGACCTCCGAGGTCCTGGCCGTGCGCGCGCCGCACACCGTGCTGGCGACGGGCGGGGCCGGCAAGGTCTACCTCTACACGTCGAACCCCGACGCGGCCACCGGCGACGGGGTCGCCATGGCCTGGCGCGCGGGGCTGCCGGTGCGGAACATGGAGTTCGTCCAGTTCCACCCGACCTGCCTCTACCATCCCGAGGCCAAGTCCTTCCTCATCTCCGAGGCCGTGCGCGGCGAAGGCGCCCGGCTGCTCAACGCGGCCGGCGAACGCTTCATGGAGCGCTACGACAAGCGGCTCGAGCTCGCGCCGCGCGACATCGTGGCCCGGGCCATCGACCACGAGATGAAGACCCGCGGCGACGCGTGCGTCTACCTCGACATCACGCACCGCCCGGCCCGGTTCCTCAAGAAGCGCTTCCCGAACATCTACGCCCGCTGCAAGCAGTTCGGCTTCGACCTGACGCGCCAGCCGCTGCCCGTCGTCCCGGCCGAGCACTACTTCTGCGGCGGCGTCGAGGCGGACACCTTCGGGCGCACCGCGATGGCGGGCCTCCACGCGGTCGGCGAAGTCGCCTGCACGGGCCTCCACGGCGCGAACCGCCTGGCCTCCAACTCGATGCTCGAGGCGCTCGTCTGCGGCCACCGCGCCGCCGTCGACATCCTCGAGCACCCGATCGCACGCCGCAAGACCCGCATCCCCGCCTGGACGATCGGCAACGCGGTCCCCTCCGACGAAGCCGTCGTCGTCGCCCACAACTGGGACGAGGTCCGCACCGTCATGTGGGACTACGTTGGCATCGTCCGCACCAACCGGCGGCTGGCGCGCGCGCTCCGGCGCATCTCCACCCTGCGGCGCGAAATCCGCGCCTACTACCGCGACTACCTGATCACGGCCGACCTGCTGGAGCTGCGCAACATCGCGGCCGTCGGCGAGCTGGTCATCCGCAGCGCCATGCTCCGCCGCGAATCGCGCGGCCTGCACTACACGCTCGACTATCCCCTCCCCGTCCCGGCCATGGCGCGCGACACCATCATCCAGGACCTCCCCGGCGGCGGCGCCGTCTAGGCCCCGCTTCGCGCCGCCCTCCCGGACGCGTTTCCACGCAATGGAAACGTGTTTCGGCGCGGGGGCGTCAGGGCAGCGGCAGGGGGAAGTAGGGGAACGGGTCGACGATCTGCTCGACGTAGTGGTCGACCGACGGGACGTAGAGAGCGGGGACCTCCACGCCGGGCGCGGCAGGGCCGTCCGCGAGCTCCGGCAGGTCGGGCAGCGTGCACCGCGCGACCACCTTCATGTTCGGGCGGGCCGGCGGGACGGGCGATAGGATGACCGTCGACCACGGGGCCAGGTCGAGCGGGATGGCGTTCTGGCGCGCCGGCAGCTGGAAGCCGTCGCCGACCGCCGGCCCGAAGGCCTTGAAGTCGGGGTCGTAGTCCGGGCGCGCGGAGGTGAAATGGCAGAACCAGGCGCGCGGGGCCGAGGAGGAGGAGGCGTCGGCGACCGGCAGGCGGACGGGGTGCTGCTTCAGGGCGTTCGTGGAAAAGTTGTGGACGACGAGCGTCGAGGCGCCGGCGGGGCCGGAGGCGTCGGGCTGGCGGCGGCCGTAGGCGAGGACCTTGGATTCGGGGTCGGCCTGCAGGATGGCGATTTCGTCGCCGAGAAGGCCCGGCGTGGCGCCCGTCAGGTTGCGCCGCAGGGCCGCCAGATGGGCGTTGGCCTGGACCAGGCCGCGGCGCGGGCCGCGGACGGAGCCCCACTCGAAGGCCGCCGTGTCGGAAAAATCGCGCACGTCGTGGCCCTCGAAGCCCTGGAGATACATCGGCGTGCCCGGGACCGTCATCACGACGGCGTTCGCCATCAAGGACAACGCGCGCGCACGCGTAGAGGCCGGGTTGACGGGGTCGATGCAGGCCGGAAGGCGGTGGTGGCCGTTGAGGTCGCCGGCGGAATCGTGGCACTCGGAGAACTGGATCCAGCCCGGTTCGAGGCGGGCCAGGACGGCGGCGAAGGAGGCGACGTCCTTGCGGGCGTCCGGCATCGCGAGGAAGTCGGAGAGCGTGGCTTGGAAGGCGGAATGCCACTGGGCGTCGAAGCCGACGCCGCCGTTGTCGTAGGCGTGGTCCTCGGCGATGCGGATGGCGCGGGGGAAGCGGGCCGCCATCCAGGCGTTGACCTCGCGCAGGAGCCTGTCGCCGTCGGCGTTCGCCTCGCCGGCGTTGCCGGGGGTGTAGCGGATGTTGTAGACGCTGTCCCAGCGGAAGCCGTCGAGGCGGTATTCCTCCAGGAACATGCGGATGTTCGCCAGGATGAAGTCGCGGACGCCGGCCTTGGAGTAGTCGGGGCGCGGGCCCCATTCGGTTTCGGCGAGGGAGGGGTCGGAGTAGAAGTAGGGGCCTGGGCCGCCGTCGACGTCGAACTGCCAGGCGGCGACCTGGTCCGGGCCGTAGTGGTTGTGGACGACGTCGAGCAGGACCGCGATGCCGTTGGCGTGCGCCGCCGCGACAAATTCGCGGAAGTCGTCGGGCGTGCCCAGCGAGGACTCGATGGCGAAGAGGTCGCCCGGGTTGTAGCCCCAGGAGCGCTCGCCCGGAAATTCGCAGACGGGCATCAGCTGGATGGCGTTGATGCCGAGCCCCTTGAGGTAGGGCATGGCCTTCGACGCCCGCAAAAAGGCCGACTTGCCGCCCGGGATGTCGCGCACAAACGTGTCGAGGTGCATTTCGTAGATGACCATTTCGCGCAGGGGGGGCGTCTTCCAGGCGGAGGCCGCCGCGCCGGGGCGGACGGGCCCCGCCGAACGCGTGGCGGGCGCGGCCGCCGCCATCCGCGCCGCCCAGTCGAACTTCTGCGGCTCGACGACGATCGCCTTGTTTTCGCCCGGCGAGACGCGCCGCGCGGCCGGGTCGCGCCGGAGAAGGCGGCCGTCGAAGAGATACTGGTAGGCGTCGCCGTCGCGCGCCCGCGGGCTCGTCGCCGTCCAGTAGCCCGGGTGCTTCGGGTCGGGCTGCATCTGGAGGGGCTTCCAGCCCGTGAAATCGCCCTTCAGCACCGCCGAATGCGCGTTCGGCGCCCATACGCGGAAGGTCGCCTGGCGCCCCGCGGCCGAGCCGACGACCGTGGCGCCGATGCGCGGGACCTCGTCGCCGGCGACGACGGCGTCCGCCCGCGCGTCCGGCGGCCCGGCGAGGAGCAGCGCGGCGGCGGCGGCGGCAAGGGCGGAAAGGCGGCGGGCGGCGTTCATCGGGGCTCCTTTGTCGTCAGGGGACGTGGTCGACGAGGGTCGCGGGCATGTCCATCAGCTTCCGGGGCTTGGCGAGGGCGGCCAGCAGGCGCGTACCCGAAAAGACGCGGATGCGGTAGCCGTAGTATTCCGTCGTGGCCGCGCGGCCGCGGCCGACCAGGCTGCGCGGGATGACGTAGGTGAAGTCGGCCAGCTCGGCCGTCCGCGCCTCCGTCCCGGGCGGGACCTTGGCCATCACGGGCGAGTCCGGGACCAGCGCCTGCGACGCGACGATCTCGCCCTCCGCCGTGCGGTCGAAGAACTCGATGTAGACCTGCAGGCTGGCGCCCCCCGGGAAGGGGCCCGCGGGAAACTCCAGCGCCGTCCGCAGCACGCGCATCTCGGCGACGTCGCCGTTCGCGGGGTCGGGGAGCTTCTGGACCTCGGGCGTGCGGATGCGCACCAGCGAGCCGCCCGGCACCTCCGCCCCGCCCGCCCCGCCGCCGCCGGAGCGCGCCAGCGCCAGCGCCGCCTCGACGCGGGCGATCTCCCCCTCGGCCCGGAGGCGGAACGCGCTGTCCGCCGGCGAAAGCCCCTTGAGCTGCCGCCAGCGCACGAGCGCCTCGGTCAGCTTGCCCTGGCGCTCCAGGATGCGCGCGTGCTGCTCGTAGGCCGGCAGGAAGCCGGGCGCCGCCTTGTGGATCTCGCCCAGCAGGCGCAGCGCCTCCGCGTAGTCCGCGAACTGCGCCGCGGCATCGGCCTGGGCCAGCATCCGCTGCGCCTCGGCGATGCGCGGATCCGCCGACGACACCTGCGGCAGGTTCTCCAGGGCCGTCTCGGAGGTCGCCGGCTCGAAGTTCGCGTCGTGCAGGACCGCCATGGCCACGACCGTGGCGTTCGTCTCCGCCGCCAGGTCGGCCTGCGGGTCGGCGGCCAGCTTCTCCGCCGCCGCCGCCACCTCCTCGCGGCGGGCGACCACCTCTGCGGACAGCTCGCCCGGCATCGAGACGATCGCCGTCTTCTCCTTCGCCGGTGCCGGGGCCGCCGGCGCGGGCGCCGCCTCCGCGGGCGCCGCCGCGGCACCCGCCGACGCCCCCCCTGCGACGGTTGCCGCCTCCTCCAGGCGCAGGGCTTCCGCGCGGGCGGCGTCCGCCGCCTCGGTCGCGGGCGTCACCAAAAGCCGCGCCCAGGCGAACAGGAACCAGATCAGCGCGGCCTCCGCCACGACCAGGCAGATCGACACCAGCACGCCCAGCGGCTGCACCGCCCCGTGGTCGACCTTGCCCTTGCGCGCCAGGCGGCGCTTCTCCTCCCGCTCGCCGACTTCGCCCGCGCCGACGCTAAAGCGGATCCGCGTCGCGCCCACCTCCAGGATGTCGCCCTCGCGCAGCAGGCGGTCGCCTTCCAGGGGGAGGCCGTTGACCTTCAGCGACGCGTCCGGCGACAGCGTGCAAACGAACACGCCCGCCGCGTTCTCCTCCATCCGGAAGTGGCGCCCCGCCAGCGCCGCCTCGCCCGACAGCGACAAATGGCAATCCGGATCCCGCCCCACGACCAGGAGCGACTGCCGGACCGCCAGCGAGCGCCCCGCATAACGGCCTGTCTGGAAGATCAAGCGATACATGACGCCCCCAACCCTACCATCCCCGCCCCGCCCCCTGCAAGCCCGCTCG
>JAZQOP010000232.1:0-5519 GCA_045627965.1 Kiritimatiellia bacterium
CCGGACGGCACCAACGCCATGCGCGTCGTCGTGACCGATGCCAGCCGCGGCTCCGGCGTGACCAATCCGCCGGACCTGGGCGCCGACATCCGGGCGCGCTTCCAGACGGTGAAACTGGACGTCGAGGCCGGCGGCGTCGACGAAGAACACGAAGAGTCCCCCGGCATCTTCCTGCTGGACCGGACCGCCCACACCAACGCCCCCCGGACGCCTTGCCGCCTGTCCGTAGCCCCCGTTCTGCCGCAGATGACCCCGCCCGTTCCCGGTACCCTCCAGTTGGACTGGGAACCGTCGGCCCTGGCCATCTACCCCGGACATTGCCCCGAAAACGGCACGCCTCTCTCCACCCTCGCCGTCCCCCTGGCCGCCTTCGCCTCCACCAACCTCTGGCTCGAAGCGACCGCGCCGACCAATTCGCTGCTCGAATGGAACTTGGCCGGGAATGACATCGGGGCCGATCGGGCCACCGTCAATGGTGTGCAGCTTTTCCTCTCGGGCGTAGAGTTCGGAGGAGACAGCTTCCACGCCATTACACGGGATGACGGCACCGAGATGTACGACCATTGGCAGTGGCAGGATCATTCCTCGCCGCCCGATGGCGATGCCGATGATGCCGATGACATCAAATGGCCTGTTTGCTATACCCGAGACGCCAAGATGACGCTCTCTGCCAAGTGGTCGTTTTATCCATTATCCCCGTCTTGGACCATAAAGGTAAAGGGTGCCGGCCCCGACGGGCTCCGTTTTCCCGTGACGACCGCATCGCAGGAAGACGGCTTTGTGGCCATTCACGACGTCGAATGCGACATGCCGCTCCCCGACGCCGTCGCCTATTACCCTGCAATGGAAATCGAGTGGTGTTTCTCCATGGACAGCGGCGCCACGTGGCTGGATGCCGGTGTCTGCGAGAATTCCGTCTACGTCACCCTGGACGACCCGCTGACAAGCCCGCTCTACCACACCCTGGCCCATCTGGGATGCGCCAACGCGGCCGGCGAAACCGACGAGGCGGGATGTACGGAAAAAATCTGGGCCGACTTTACGGATTTGGATGTCCGACGGGTCGACGGGACGCAGATGGTTTATTGGGGGGAGTATGCGCGCCAAGAACCACCGCCATCTGATATCGATCAAGTCGAATGTCTTTTACTGCATGCAGATGGATGTTGCGGCACATGGGCACGATTCTTCAGGGATATTCTTCAGTGTCAAGGAATAGCCAACGTCTATGTCAGAAAAATGCAAGGAAACGATGCGCCGGGCCTTACTTACGTAGGTTTTTTGGTCAAGAACTGGTTGCTATCTGGTTCAACGCTGGTCGATCTTCCCGGCATGGCGGGACAAGGCAATCCCGATCCCAATAGCATGTTTAAGGATCATGCCTTGGTGGTCATTGGAGACGTGATATATGATCCATCCTATGGACGATCATTTCTATCATTGGCAGATTGGGAAGATGCATGCTTGGAGTATTTGGGTTATCGTGATCCAAATGGCCTTGATTTGTTGTATCCCAATGAATTTGGGGTGCAGGAGATGGAATGGAAATAGCATAAGAACAAGGCACATATATGTTGATCTTGAGAAGGAGGATGGAGATGCGGTTTCGGTTATTCGTTATTATGTTTTCAACCTGCCTGTTAACGGTGCAGGCCAGTTTATGCCAAGAGGAAATATATTTTAGAAAACTCTTCCCCAGCGGCATGGAGCTGGTGCTTACGGAAACAAAGTTTTCCAAGATGGGAAAGCTCAGATACCAAGAGAAAAGAGGAGACTGTGGATTTCAAGATCTAGATATGCCTTATGAAATGTCACGTTTTGATTTGATGTGCTCGTCGACAGATGGCACGAATATTGTTTGGTCGACGGAGTGGGGGTTGTCCGCTCTTTTTATGGGGTTTGCGTCTGGTTATGGAGGGAATATCCCAAAGGGCATTCGCGTTTGGGACGTCGCGGAATTAGATGATGAGATCATTGTTGTATATTCGGTCCAGGCCAGTCTTCGGGCGGATGTCCAGAAAAGGGGCCGTGGCGGCCGATGGGAAAATGCGAACACCTTTGCCCTGGGAGATTTTTCCTTGTCGTATGCGTCCGTAAAAGTGACGGCGTTGCCTGATGAGGTGAAGGTAGGAATTTCTCAGTGGTCGGAACAGGATGCCCGTGACAAACAGACCTCGGTCCTTGCGATTTCAAAAAGTGGAATACGCGCATGCCCAATGATGGGAATTCAGGATCAAGACTGAAATCTTGGGAAGTAAGACTTCTCCAAGCAAAGACTTCTGAGAAAATGTTGCCTATAATTCCCCAGGCCGCATGACCACCCTGACCGACACCGACGGAAGCGTCTTCGCCTACGAATTCGACGCCGAGGGCAACCGCCTCTCCCAGAGCCTCAACGATTGCCTTTCCAAACGTTTCGTTTACGACGGAGCCGACGTCCTTCTCGAACTGAACCCCACCAACGGCGTCGCCTTCGCCTGGGTCAACGGCCCCGGCATCGACCAGCCCATCGAGCGGTTGCTTTTCATCGACGGTGCGGAACATTCCCGCCGGGTGTTCCACGCGGACGCGTTGGGAAGCGTGGCGGCCTTGACGGACGAGGGCGGACGGACAGTTCAAAGTTACGCGTATGCGGCTTTCGGCGGACTCCGAGCCGCCGCCGGTCCCGACCGGAACCGGGGGACGTACACGGCGCGGGAGCAGCTGGGCGACTCTGCGGGGTGGATGTACTACCGCGCGCGCATCTATTCCCCGGCCCGCGGCCGCTTCACCACCCCCGACCCCATGGGCTTCGCGGACAGCCCCAATCAATACCCATATTGCATCAACAATCCGGTCATTTATTCAGATGCCAATGGTCAGGAAATCCTGTCTGTAGGAATGCTTGCCGCCATTCTCTTGTTTGCAGGGACGGAATTTGCCATTGCGCCTGAAAATGAGTGCCAATGCAGCAATCCGGAATATGCCTCCGGGCAAGGAATGGCGAACATGTTTTCATCAGCCGCAGTCATGGCTGGAAGCGGCATTGTCGTCAATGGGATAAGTAGAGTTGTTGCAAGTGGCACACCACAATTCACAACGGTTACCTCATGGGCCAGCAAAGGCACGGTGCCGGATTTAAATCCGGGAAGATGGGTTCAACTTGGCGAGGCTACGAGGTTCAATTTTTGGAAAACAGGACTCCCCGGCCCGAAAGGATGCTGGCAAAATAAAGCTCCGTTCTTGAGAATTGAAAAATCACCAGTTCCATTTGAAAATTTCATAACAGACCGTGTTCCATGTTCATCTCTTCAATGGCCAAAAGGCGCCGAAAAATGGAAGGGATTTCTGGGACAACGGCAAATCAAGCCATGATTGCAACTATCTTTGTCATTACAGCAGGTCTTTTCTTCCTCAAAATCGTCTGGAATATCTTGATTCCTTTCGATTTGGCATGGCGGTTTTTCGCGGCCGAATCGGATGAACCCGTCGGCACTTCCTTGATGCCATATGTTGAAATCGGCTTGTGGTTGTTTTCAATGGTTTTTGCCTTGTTTGACAATGGTTCCGGTTGGGTGCCCAATTGGAAAAAAATCGCTGTTTGGGGTGGGGGCGCCATACTTCTCTCGTACATGATTTTTGCAGCGCTTTGTCTTGCGCTTGGATGGTTCGCCGCGAATCTCAAAAACAAACGAAACTTCAACCTGAATTCCCAAAAGAGGCAATAATCGATCTGCAATGAGAAACAAGGTGAACACTGAAAATACCACCAACACCTACGCTTGCGACGCTGCGGGAAGGTTGACCAATCCGGCGTCAAGCGGGGAAATACGTACTTTCATGTACGATTTTTTGGAACACATGACCTCGCTGACCGACATCGACGGCAGCGTGTTCGCCTACGAATTCGAAGGCGAGGGCAACCGCCTCTCCCAGAGCCTCAACGACTGCCTCTCCAAACGCTTTGTCTACGACGGGGCCGACGTCCTCCTCGAACTGAACCCCGCCAACGGCGTCGCCTACGCCTGGGTCAACGGCCCTGGCATCGACCAGCCCATTGAACGCCTCCTCTTCATCGACGGCGCCCCCCGCGCCCGCCGCGTCTTCCATTCCGACGCTCTCGGCTCCATCGCCGCCCTCACCGACCCCGGCGGCCACGTCACCCAGACATACGCCTACTCCGCCTTCGGCACCCTCCGCTCCTCCTCCGGCCCCGACCTCAACCGCGTCACCTATACGGGGCGCGAACAAGTGGGAGATTCCCAAGTTTTGGTGTTTTATCGAAACCGTGATTATCTCCCTATTATTGGACGTTTTTCATCAATAGACCCACTGGGTTTTGTGGATGGAGGAAATCTTTGGTTATATTCAAGGAACAATCCCCTCATATACCGAGATCCTTTTGGACTACGAATTCAGGTTGTGAAGCCGGAATATCGAGCAGATGTTTTGTCTGTTATGAAGCAATTTGTTTATGGAAATTTGAGCTTCGATGAAAATGGTTTTTTACATCGCGATGCCAACGCAGATACAAGAAGGGGCGACATCGAATGTTTTATGGATTCATTGATTGCTTCCGAAAATGTGTATCAAATCGTCCCAGAAAAGCCTGATTTTGTTGATGGAGCATTCATACCATATTCACAACAGGCAGGTGATTTGAATTGGTGGCGTTCAATGGGGCATGGCGGCACTATTTATTTTTCTCTAACTCCTGACTTCTATTATCCCAGTGGTTTTTTATCCACCTCAAGGAGTTCACCTGCGACGGTCTTGGCGCATGAATTGATGCGAGCGGTTGCAGATATGAAACATGAACCTAATGGGCCGCTGGGATCAAAAGAACGGAAAAAAGCCAATAATCTGGCTGTCAAGCGAGCCAACGAAGCATATCGTCGCCTGGGAAAACCCGAACGGACTAGCTACTAATAGTATGTTGTTTATGAAAAAGATGAACATGGAATTTAGAAGGGGAAAAAAGTTTGTCATAAGTGTTATAATTATGTGTGGATGTTTAATCACAACTTTTTTCTATTTTCGGGAAAAGGCCAAATTTGTTGCCGATAAAGCAATTGCGCACCTTTCCCTTCCTTGTGCCCGGAGCAATATCCGCCTTGGTCCAATACCATCTGAAGAACAAAACACAATCGGATGGATTGTTGAATATGATGTTGACATTTTGGGTCCAGGACCAATCCATGTGTATGTTTCAGCATTGGGCGATTTCAAGGGGACAGATCAGTGAATCGTGGGAATAGTCCATGATGGATTGACAAAGTCGGGAGCCGATGAAAGCATTTAGCGCCAACATCTACAAGCGTAGCCTTCCCAGATGGCCTTCCTACACCTGCGCCTCCGGCAACCGTCTGGCATGGGACGCCTCCGAAACGGCCACCAATCTCTACGCCTACGACGGCGCCGGCCGCCTCACCAACCACGTCGTCAACGGCCAAACCCGAACCTTTTCCTACAACTTCCAAGGTCGCATGACCTCGCTGACCGACATCGACGGCAGCGTGTTCGCCTACGAATTCGACGGC
>JAZQOP010000233.1:0-5338 GCA_045627965.1 Kiritimatiellia bacterium
GGCGGGGGAGGGCGCGGAGGGCCTCGATGATGACAAGGTCGGCCTTGGAGAAGGGGTAGCGGCCGATTTCGTCGAGGGTCGTCCAAGCGTGGTCGGCGCATTCGATGTGGAGGGGCCGCCCGGAGACGATGCGGGCGAAATGGGCGTGGAGGGAAATGGTAAAGTGCGAGTAGGCGTGCTCGACGACGGTCAGGCGGGGGCCGACTTCGAGGCGGAGGCGCATCTCCTCGTAGAGCTCGCGGGCGATGCACTGGGGCATGGTCTCGGGCGGGGCGATCTTGCCGCCGGGGAACTCCCAGAGGCCGGCCAGCATGCCCTTTTCGGGCCGGCGCTGGGCGATCATGATCTGGTTGCGGCGGTTGAGGATGATGGCGGCGCCGACGACTTTGTGCGGAATATCCATTTTTTTGCTCCTGATGGGATAGGCTTCGGGGGTGCCGGCGCGGCAGGCGCGGCATGTTTTGGAAAGGGGGCAGGCGGCGCATCGCGGGGCGCGCGGGGTGCAGACGAGGGCGCCGAGCTCCATCCAGGCCTCGTTGGCGGGGCCGGGGGCGCCGGCGGGGAGGAGGGCGTCGGCGAGGGCCTGGAGGGCGCGCCGGGAGGCCGGGAGGTCGGTCGATCGCGCGAATGCGGCAAGGCGGGAAAGGACGCGGATGACGTTGCCGTCGAGGACGGCGAGGGGGCGCCCGAACGCAAAGGATGCGATGGCGGCGACGGTGTAGGGCCCGAGGCCGGGCAACGCGGCAAGGGCGGCGGGATCGTCGGGAAGGGCGCCGCCGTGGCGCTCGACGAGGATGTGCGCGGCGGCCTGGAGGTTCCGGGCGCGGGAGTAGTAGCCGAGCCCTTCCCAGGCCTTGAGGAGTGCCTGGAGCGGCGCGGCGGCGAGGGAGGCGGGGTCGGGGAAGAGGCGGAGGAAGCGGTTGAAGTAGTCGACGACCGTGTCCACGCGGGTCTGCTGGAGCATGATTTCGCTGATCCAGACGCGGTAGGGGTCGCGCGGCTCGCGGCGCCAGGGCAGGACGCGCGCGTTTTGGCGGAACCACGGCACAAGGCGGTCCACGACGGCGCTGCGCAGCGTGCGGAGCGCGCCGTCGGCAAGGGGAAGCGATTGGACGGGGCGTGCGGACATGGCGGCGGAAGTATAGTCCCGCCGCCCCGGGATGGGAATGCGGAAAAAGGGGCGCGCGAAAATCGGTTTTGGATTGCCAACGGCGGGGGGCAAGGGTAAGGTGAAGGCGTATGGAGCAAGCCTCGCGACAGATTCCGCCGCCCGACAGGGGGAGCGCCTCTGGAGGGGCGCCGCATGCAGGGACGATCTTGCAGCGGCGCTACCGGCTGGATTCCGTCTTGTATGCGTCCGGCTGGGGGAACGTCTGGATGGCCGAGGACCTGGGGCAGGAGAACATCCTCCGCGAGCGCATCGTGGCCGACGATGCCGCGCCCGTCCGCATCGTGGAGGTCCGCCCGGAGGTGCCGCGGTCGAAGCGGTCGATGCGGTCCTTGCGCGCCAGCGTGAACGAGGCCGCCCGCCTGGAGTGCCCGGGGTTGTCGGCGGCGCGCCAGCTCTTCGCGGTCGGCGGGCGCTACTTCGTCCTGTGCGACCCGATGTACGGGAAGCCGCTCTCGGCCCTCCTGGCGCGTTCGGAAGGCGGCCGCCGCCCCTACGGTGAGCTCGCCGCCCTCGCGACGGCGATGGCCGAGGTGCTCGACTACGCCCACGAGCACGGCATCGCCAACGGGAACATCCGCCCCGGTTCGGTGATGGTCCAGGACGACGGCTCCTTTGCCCAGCTGGCGGGGTTCGGCATCCATGCGCGCATCGCCGTCGGCCGCAAGGCGAAGGACGCCGCCTGGGGCGCGTTCGTCGACGGGGACGGTGCCCGCGGTCCCCTCTTCGGCTACCTGGCGCCCGAAATCGCCCAGCGCCGCTGGGACGAGGACGACGCCTCCGACCAGTATGCCTTTGCGGCCCTCCTCTGGCACGCCCTCTTCGGCGAGCCGCCGCCCCCCCAGGACGATCCGCCCCTCCCGCGCGGCGCCAAGGAGCTGGCGCCCGTCGCCGCGCGTACCGCCCTCCGCCGCGCAATGGCCTCGGCGCCGCGCAACCGCTTCGCCACCTGCGGCGACTTCGCCAAGGCTTTTTGCGGCGGACGCGTGACGCGCCACCGCGGCCTAGGCGCCCAGGAACGGCGCTTCCTCTGGCGGCGCATCCGCGGATGGACGCTGGGCGTCGCGGCCTCCGTGGCGGCCCTCGCCGCGGCCGGCGCCATCTTCTGGACGGCCAAGTCCCTGCACGACAATACCGGCCTGAAGGTCGTCACCCCCGAAACGGCCCCCGCGATGGTCGGCGGCCCCATCGAGGAGACGCAGGCGGAAGTCGTCGGCGCCGCACCGCTGAAGGGCTGCACCAAGGCCCTCCAGAAGGGGCGCGACTGGAAGGCCTCCGACGGGATGGAGTTCATCTGGATCCCGACGATGAAGTGCTGGGTCGGGCGCTTCGAGGTCACGAACGCGGAATATCGCGAAATGGACCCGGGCCACCATTCCGGAAAGTTCCACGGCCTGACCCTCGACGAGGACCGCCAGCCTGTCGTGAAGCTGCGGTTCGTCGACATGGTCGACTACGCAAAATGGTTCGACGAGCGGGAGCACGCCGCGGGCCGCCTCCCCGAGCAGATGGAAGTCCGCCTGCCCGACCGCCGCGAGGCGACGGCCTATGCGCAGGCCGGCGACGACCGCCGCTATCCGTGGGGCGACGTCCTGCCCCCGCGCTTCGGCAACTACGCCGACGCCTCCTTCCGCGAGGAGACGGGCGAAATGGCCCTCGACAACTACCGCGATTCGTTCGTCGTCTCCTGCCCCGTCGAGTTCTCGGGCGAAAACGCCTGGGGCCTCTTCGGCGTCGGCGGCAACGTCTGGGAGACGGTCACCAAGACGTCCGACCACTCGAAGTTTGGCGGCTGGCACGGCGGCGGCTTCGACACCGCCGATCCGGCCCACGTCACCACCCATTCGGTCTACGGCTACCTCGGCAACGCCCGCGGCGCCGTGAACGGCATGCGCCTGATCGTCGCGGAAAAGGTCCCCTAGGGAAGCCCCATGAACGCGTTCCTCTCCTTCGCCATGACCGTGGCCATTTTCGCCAGCGTGATCTACCTCACGCGCGGAATGAAGTAGCCGGCGAGGTCGCGACCCATGGCGGACGGCAAGCTCGATGGCGGCTGCGGCGCCGCGCCCGGGGCGCCGGACGCCAAGGTCGCTCGCGTCCTGACGGAAATTTCGCTCAACCGCGAGTTCGACTACGCCATTCCCGATGCCCTGCGCGGCCGCGTCCGCATCGGCTCGGTCGTGCGCATGCCCTTCGGACGCCGCTCCGTCCGGGGCTTCGTGACGGCCCTCGCGGAGACCTCCCCCTACGAAGCCGCCGGCAAGGGCCCCCTGAAGCCCCTGGCCGGCCTGGAGGGCGACGCCCCCCTCTTCGACGAGCGCATGGTGCGCCTCACGCGCTGGATCGCCTCCTACTACGTCGCCCCCTTCGAGCGCGCCCTCGCCGCCGCCATCCCCGCGCCGGTCCGCCGCGAAGGCGCCGGCTTCGACAAGCGCATCGTCGTCCGCCTCTCGAAGGCCTGCCGCCGCGAGACCATTGCCGCCGCCGCGGACGCCTTCCAGAAGCGCGCTCCGAAGCAGGCCGCCGCCCTGCGCCGCCTCCTGGGCCTTGCCGACGGCGATTCCATCGAGGCCGCCGCCCTCTCCAAGGAGACGGGCGTCTCACTGCCCGGCCTCCGCTCGCTGGCCGCCAAGGGCCTGGCGGAGCTTGACGACGGCATCCGCTGGCGCGGCATCGACGCCTCCCGCATCCTCCGCACGCAGCCCATGCCCCTGAACGCCGAGCAGGACCGCGCCTTTTCGGCCATCTGCGCCGAAATGGACGCCCCCGCCCCCGGCGTCGTCCTCCTGCACGGCGTGACCGGCTCCGGCAAGACCGAGGTCTACCTCCACGCCATCGCACGCGCCCTCGAGCAGGGCAGGGGGGCCATCGCCCTCGTTCCCGAAATCTCCCTGACCCCCCAGACGATGGAGCGCTTCATCGGACGCTTCGGCGACACGGTCGCCGTCCTCCATTCCCACCTTTCCGACGGCGAGCGCTACGACGAATGGCAGCGCATCGCGACCGGACGCGCCCGCGTCGTCATCGGCGCCCGGAGCGCCCTCTTCGCCCCCGTCCGCAACCTCGGCCTCCTGGTCGTCGACGAAGAGCACGAGCCCGCCTACAAGCAGGACGAGGCCCCCCGCTACAACGCCCGCGACGTCGCCGTCATGCGCGGCCGCATGGAAGGCTGCGCCGTCGTCCTCGGCTCCGCCACCCCCTCCCTCGAATCCTACCGCAACGCCAGGCTCGGACGCTACCGCCTCGCCGAAATGCCCTCCCGCGTCGACGGCTGCGTCCTTCCGCGCGTCACCATCGTCGACATGTGCGCCGAAAAGGAGAAGAACCAGGGCGTCCGCATCTTTTCCGCCGACCTCGAGGACGCCGTCCGCGGCCGCCTCGACCGCGGCGAGCAGGTCATCCTCTTCCTGAACCGGCGCGGCTTCGCCACCACCGTCCAGTGCCCCGCCTGCGGCTTCGTCGAGGAATGCGAGGACTGCTCCTCCAAGATGACCTACCACCGCACGACCGGGCAGCTCGTCTGCCACATCTGCGGAAAAATCCGCCCTGCACCCGCCAAGTGCCGCAACCCCGACTGCGGCGCGCCCGCCATCCGCATGTCCGGCGTCGGCACCCAGAAGGTCGAAGCCGCCGCCCACAAGCTCTTCCCCTCCGCGCGCATCCGCCGCATGGATGCCGACACCACGACCGCCAAGCACGCCCACGAGGAAATCCTGGCCGCCTTCCGCCGCGGCGACATCGACATCCTCATCGGCACCCAGATGATCGCCAAGGGCCTCGATTTCCCCAATGTCACCCTGGTGGGCGTCATCGGCGCCGACCTTTCCCTCCAGCTCCCCGACTTCCGGGCCGCCGAGCGCACCTTCCAGCTCCTCACCCAGGTCGCCGGGCGCGCCGGCCGCGGCGAAGTCCCCGGCGACGTCTTCATCCAGACCTTCACCCCCTTCCACTACGCCGTCTCCTGCGCCAAGCGCAGCGACTTCCTGACCTTCTTCGACCAGGAAGGCGAAATCCGCCGCGAGCTCGGCTATCCCCCCTTTGCGCGCCTGACCCTCCTGACCTTGACCGGCGAGGACGAGGACGCCCTTGTCGACGCCGCCGACGCCCTGGCCCAGCGCCTCCGCGCCGCCCCAAGGCGGATCGAAGCCATGTCGTTCTGTGAGCCAAGGG
>JAZQOP010000234.1:0-3027 GCA_045627965.1 Kiritimatiellia bacterium
GGTGCTATACGCTGGGGGTGGCGCCGCCGCTGGCGGCGATCGATACGGCGATCTGCATGGGGGCGGCGATCGGGACGGCGATCGGGATGCGGAAGGCGGGGCTGCCGAACAGGCGGATCGCGGCGGTGATGGGGGATTCGACGTTCTTCCATTCGGGGATGACGGGGCTGCTGGACGCGGTCTACAACCATACGCCGATCACGCTGGTGGTGCTGGACAACCGGATCACCGCGATGACGGGGCACCAGCCGAACCCGGGGAGCGGGCGGACGGCGCTGGGCGAGGTGTCCGACGCGGTGTCGGTCGCCGCGGTCGCGCGGGCGTTCGGCGTGCCGCGCGTGCACGAGGTGGATCCCTACGACCTGGCGGGGATGGAGAAGGTGTTCGCGGAATGCCTGGACTCGGGCGAGACGTCGGTGGTGGTGGTGCGGGGGCCGTGCGTGCTGAACGAGAAGATCGGCGGGAAGCAGGTCTCGGCGGTGGATCCCGAGGCGTGCAAGGCGTGCGGGGCGTGCCTGCGGATCGGCTGCCCGGCGATTGTGCGCGGCGGGCCGAAGGTGCCGGGCGGGAAGGCGCACGTGGCGGCGATCGACCCGACGGCGTGCATCGGGTGCACGCTGTGCAACCAGGTGTGCCCGTTCCACGCCATTTCGACCCAGACCCTCTAGGAAGGAGCCCGAAGATGAGCACGATGAGCAAGGATGCGCAGGTCAAGAACGTCTCGCTGGTGGGCGTCGGCGGGCAGGGGACGATCCTGGTGTCGGACCTGCTGGCGCTGGCGGCGCTGGCGGCGGGGTTCGACGTCAAGAAGTCGGAAATCCACGGCATGAGCCAGCGGGGCGGGTCGGTGGTGTCGCAGGTGCGCTTTGGCGGGGTGGTGCGTTCTCCGATCATCCCGGAGGGGGCGACGGACATTTTGGTGGCGTTCGAGCGGACGGAGGCGCTGCGCTATGCGCATTGGCTCCGCGAGGGGGGGACGTTCCTGGTGAACCGCCTGGAGAAGACGCCGGTGTCGGTGAGCTCGGGGGCGCAGCCGGCGCTGGAGGATCCCGACGGGCGCCTGGCGGCGTTCCCGGGGCTGCACCTGGTGGAGGCGGGGCCGCTGGCGGCGCAGGCGGGGAATGCGCGGACGGCGAACGTGGTGCTGCTGGGGGCGCTCTCGCGGCACCTGCCGGAGATTCCGGCGGAGGCGTGGCAGGCGGCGCTGCACCAGCGCGTGCCGGCGAAGTTCCTGGACGTGAACCTCAAGGCCTTCGAGCTGGGCGCGCAGGCCTAGCCGGGGACGGGCGGGAACGCACGGCAAGCCGGGCGGCGGAGAAGGGGCCGGGCGGCCGTGCCGGCGGAATGTTCGCCGCGGCTACCTTTCGCCCGAAACAGGTTTCCATTGAATGGAAACGTGTTTCGCGTGCTTTTCCGGCTCTTCGAGGAATGTAGTGGCCCGTCGGAATCGGGCGGAAGGACGGCAACCTCCTTGCAATGCCTCGGGCAAACGCCTCTCGCGAAGCCCGAGGACGGATTTTCGATGGAATTTTTGTGAAATGGAGGCATTCGGCAGGGCCCGATCTCCGAGCGGGCCGCCTTCGGCCCCGATTGCGGCCACGCGAGGCCGTCAAATTCTCGCCCAAAGGCCGCCATGCGCCTTCCATGCGGCTTTTCAGCCCGTTGCGGGCCGCTCGGAGATCGGCCCCTGCCGGATTCGCCTTTTCGGGGGGATGATTCGGATTTTCATGCGGTCCCTCGCATGATTTCCGACCCCAAGCCCGGTCGACGGCTTTTCCATCCGCTCCCGTTGCGGATTCGCAAGATCGCCGATTTTTCACCACCTCAAAGCCCCATTCGGCAGGGCCCGATCTCCGAGCGGGCTGCCTTCGGCCCTGATTGCGGCCACGCGAGGCCGTCAAATGCTCGCCCAAAGGCCGCCATCCGCCTTACATGCGGCTTTTCAGCCCGTTGCGGGCCGCTCACAACGCGCAGGTCCAAGCCATCTCTTCAGCCACTATCAATCGCGAAGAGCCCTATTTCCACACAATGGAAATGTGTTTCGGCACTTTTTCCATAGAATGGAAACGTGTTTCGGGGATTTTTCCACGCAATGGAAGCGTGTTTTCAGGCGAGGCGGCCGTCTCCGCAGAAGTCCTTGCGGCGGCAGGCGGGGCATCGGGCGCCGCGCCAGACGGAATCGAACTGCTCGCAGAGGGGGGCGAGGAGCGCGGGGTCGTCGGTGAGGATGCCGTTTTCGAAGTTGCGCCTGTCGGGGCTCTTGGCGCCCATGCCGGCGCCGGTGAGGTTGGCGCTTCCGAAGTAGGCGGCGCGGCCGTCGGCGATGATGCACTTGAAGTGGACGCGGGGGCAGAGGACGCGGTCGAGGCCGGTGGCGAGGACGGGATGGCGGTCGAAGTCCTCGCGGAAGCGGGGGCCGGGCTCCTTGGCGTGGATGAGGCGGACCTCGATGCCGCGGGCGACGAGGTCCGCGAGGCGGGCGAGGAAGGGGACGATGGCGCCGTCGCGTTCGATGTGGAGGTCCTTGATGTCGGCGGTGGCGATCCAGAGGCGCTCGCGGACCTGGGCGAGGAGGGGGAGGAGGGCCCGGGCGTAGATTTCGCGGTCCTGGAGGAAGGCGATCATGGGTCAGGGGGCGCGGAAGCGGGAGGCGACGTATTGGACGAGGTCGGGGCCGGGCATTTCGACGGTCTGGGGGCCGGCGCGGACGTAGAGGCGCTTGTCGAGGTAGGCGGGGGCGGGGGCGGGGGAGACCTCGATCATGCAGACGTCGTGCGGCGCGGCGCGGCGCCGGGAGAGGCGGTAGAGGAGGATGACGTTGCGTGTGGCGATGCGGGTGCGGATCATGTTGGAGAGGTAGAGCTGGTAGCCGTCCCAGGAGGCCTTGCCGCGGTCGGCGAGGGGATATTCGTCCTCGATGCCGCGGATGGAGCCGTCATCGCGGACGCCGACGAGGAGGGTGCCGCCGGAGGGGGAGTTCATGAAGCCCTTGGGGGTGCGGCACTTTGCATCGGGGCCGACTATCTG
>JAZQOP010000235.1:0-3132 GCA_045627965.1 Kiritimatiellia bacterium
CCATCTTTGGCGACCTCTTCGCCGATGAAGGCTTCGCCGCGGCCCCCGAAGCCCCCTCCTCCGAGCCCGTCGAGGAAATCGCCGAGCCCATCGAAGAGACCGTCGAGGAAATCGCCGAGCCCGTCGAGGAAGCCCCTGCCGCCGCCGAGGAAGCCATCGCCGAGGCCGAGGACATCGCCGAAGACCCCTTCGAGGACCTCTTCGCCGATGACGGCTTTGCCGAAGCCCCCGAAGCCCCCGCCGCCGAGCCCGTCGAGGAAATCGCCGAGCCCGTCGAAGAGCCCGTCGAGGAGATCGCCGAGGCCGTCGAGGAAGCCCCTGCCGCCGCCGAGGAAGCCATCGCCGAGGCCGAGGAAGGCTTCGAGGACATTTGCGTCGAGGACTTCGATGCCGCGGACGACGGCTTTGACGATGCCGGCGAGCTCGCCACCCCCGAAGACATGGAAATCTTCAAGTCCCGCCTCTTCCCCGTGGATGCCGCCCCGGTCGACGAGGAAGCCCCCGCCGAAATCGAGGAAATCGCCGAGGACGCCGTAGAGACCATCGCCGCCGTCGAAGCGGAGGCCGTCGAAGAGATCGCGACCGTCGAGGCGGACGCCGTCGAGGCCATCGCCGCCGCCGAAGAGAAAGCCGCCCCAGCCGCCAAGCCCGCCCCCAAGAAGGCCAAGGCGGACAAGAAGGCGGACAAGAAGCCGGCCGCCAAGGCCCTGCGCCCGGCCGTTTCCGCCCCGGCGGCCGTCAAGACCGCCATCGAGGACTACGACGTGCCGGTGATCTGGTAGCCGTCGCCCTCTGCGCGAAAGGCCCGCGGTCCGTCCGCGGGCCTTTTTTTTGCGCAAGCGCCCCGCCCCCTAGCCGCCGAACGGCGCGACGGCCCCGATGTCCCCCTCGTCGGCCAGCAGCATCAGCACGCGCTCCAGGCCGAGCGCAATCCCCCCCGTCGGCGGCATCCGCCCCAGGTCCGCCAAAAAGTCCTCGTCAATCGGATAGCCCGCGCGCCCCGCCCGGATCCGCTCGGCATTTTCGGCCACAAAACGAGCCCTCTGCTCCGCCACGTCGGTCAGCTCGCAAAACGCGTTCGCCAGCTCCATGCCCCCCAGGTAGACCTCCCAGCGGCGGGCGACGCGCGGGTCCTCCTCGCGCTTCCGCGCCAGGGCCGCCAGCGGCGCCGGGTAGTCCGTCAGAGCCACCGGGTGCCCCTGCGCCAGCGCCGGCTCCACCTTGTCCACCAGGTCGAGGTCGAAGCGGTCGGCGTCGAACGCCTCCAGCACGTCCCAGCCCGCGTGCCGCCGGAACGCCTCCGCGACGGACATCTCCTCCCAGTCGCCGGCCGCCATCGAAATCGTCCCGCCCTGCCAGGGCCCCGTCGTGCGCCCGTCCCAGAACGTCCGGGCCAGTTGTTCGAGCAACCCCTTGAGGTCGTCCATCACCGTCCGCTCGTCGCCACCCGGCCGGTACCACTCCAGCAGCGTGAACTCCTCGCGGTGCCGCCGCCCGCGCTCCCCCTCCCGGAAGCAGGGCCCAAGCTGGAAGATGTCCCCCGCCCCGTGCCCCAGGAGCCGCTTCATGTGCAGCTCCGGCGACGTCCGCAGCCACCCGCGCCCCGCCGCCACCGCGTCGATGTTCAGCTCCGGCGCGTTCGCCGCTATCCGCACCGGCGTGTCCACCTCCACGAACCCACGCCCCGTAAAATACGCCCGCACGGCCGAAAACAGCTTCGACCGCAAAAGGCTCGCCGACCAGATCGCATCTTCTTCTCGTTCCATGACGCCCCATAGACCTAGCAGATTGCCCCACGAATTGCAACTCCCTTCCGTTTTTCCTTTCACGCAGGCGCGCGGAAGACTATCCTTCCGCGCGTCGATTCCCGAAAGGACACGCCTTCCATGCAACGCATCATGATTCGTTCCAAGATCCACCGCGCCACCGTCACGGCGACCCTCCTCGAGTATGAAGGCTCGATCGCCATCGACCCCGTCCTCCTCGAAGCCGCCGACATCCTCCCCGGAGAGCAGGTCCACGTCCTCAACGTCAATTCCGGCGCCCGCATCGTCACCTACGCCATCCTCGGCGAGCGCGGCTCCGGCCAGATCATGCTCAACGGCCCCGCCGCCCGCGCCGCCCAGCCCGGCGACCAGGTCGTCATCATCACCTACGCCCCCATGGACGACGCCGAGGCCCGCACCCACGTCCCGCGCATCGTCCTCGTCGACCGCCGCAACGCCATCACCGCCCTCAAGGGAGCCTGACCCATGCAGACGCTCGTCCGGAACGCCACCCTCGTCACCCCGGCGGGCGCACGCCCCGGCGACCTCCTCTGCGACGACGCCTCCGGCCGCATCCTCGCCCTCGGCCCCGATGCCGCCTCCGCCGCCGCCCCCGGCGCACGCCTCCTCGACGCCGCAGGCCTCCACCTCCTGCCCGGCGGCGTCGACCCGCACGTCCACGCCTTCCTCCCCCTCGCCCTCACCGACGCCAAGACCGACTACGCCCAGTGCTCCCGCGCCGCCCTCCTCGGCGGCACGACCACCTTCTGCGACTTCGCCGGCTCCGGCGCCGAACCCTCCATCGACGCCGCCTACGGCCGCTGGCACGCCACCGCCGACGGCCAATCCGCCTGCGACTACGCCTGGCACGCCACCGTCACCCGCTTCGACCCCGAGACCCGCCGCCAGCTCGAAAAGCGCCTCTCCTCCGGCCTCCGCTCCCTCAAGATCTACCTCGCCTACAAGCCCGCCCTCGCCATCCCCGACCCCGACCTCCTCGACCTCCTCCACTTCGCCGCCGCCAACGGCCTCGTCACCGTCGCCCACTGCGAGCATCCCGACATCATCCCCGACCTCCAGCGCCGCCTCTTCGACGCCGGCCGCACCGGCCCCGACGCCCACGAACCCTCCCGCCCCCCCTTCGTCGAGGCCGAGGGCGTCCACCACTTCCTGACCCTCGCCTCCGCCGCACGCGCCATCGCCTACATCGCCCACGTCTCCTCCGCCGCCGCGCTCGAGACCGCCGACCGCTTCCGCGACAACGGGCGCCTCCCCGCCCTCTACCTCGAAACCATGCCCCACTACCTCCTCCTCGACGACTCCCTCACCCGCCTCCCCGGCTTCGAGGGCGCCAAGTATATCCTCT
>JAZQOP010000236.1:0-1552 GCA_045627965.1 Kiritimatiellia bacterium
GTAGAGGTTGCGCGTGGGGAAGGAGGGGGTGGAGGTGGCGCTGAGGCCGAGCTTGCGCAGGCCGAGGGCGTCGCCGGCGGAGGGGATGTGGGAGAGGTGGGCTTCGAGGCCGCGGAGAAGGGGGAGGGCCTGCATGGCGTCGAAGGCGTCGGGGTTCTGGGTGGCGGACATGGCGAGGCAGATGAGGATTTCGTCGAGGTTGAGGGAGATGGCGGTGGGGGTGGCGAGGGAGCGCTTCATGGCGGTCACGCCTTCGATGATCTGGGCGCTGATGAGCTTGCGGGCCTTCTTGATGCCGGCGAGCTCCTTGAGGGCGTTGAGGACGGCGGCGCTGGCGGCGTGCATGAGGGAGGAGTTGTGGCCGACGACGATGGGGGCGGGGCCGCCGCCGGGGGGCGGTGGGAGCTGGATGGCAGCGGTGCAGAGGATGCCGCGGTGGCCGAGCTCGCTGGCGCGGCACTCCTCGAGGTGGCGTGCGGCGGCGGCGATGACGGGGCGGATGGACTCGTCGACGCCGGCCTTTTCCATGATGTCGCGGGTGCGGGCGACGGTTTCGGCGGTGGCGAAGCCCTGGAGGTATTCGCAGCGTGCGGCGAGGTGGCGGCGGAGGATTTCCTGGCGCGCGGCGGCGCGGCAGAGGCCGTCGTCGACGATGCCGAAGCCGATGCGGTTGACGCCCATGTCGGTGGGGGACTTGTAGGGGCAGGGGCGCTTGGTGATGCGCTCGACGATGCGGCGGAGGAGGGGGAAGGCCTGGAGGTCGCGGGAGTAGTTGACGGCGACGGCGGAGTAGGCGGCGAGGTGGAAGTGGTCGATGAGGTTGGCGTCGCCGAGGTCGGCGGGGGCGGCTTCGTAGGCGAGGTTGACGGGGTGGTCGAGGGGGAGGTTCCAGACGGGGAGGGTCTCGAACTTGGCATAGGCGGAGGGGCGTCCGGCGCGGGCGTCGTGGTAGACCTGGGAGAGGCAGGTGGCGAGCTTGCCGGAGCCGGGGCCCGGGGCGGTGACGAGGACGATGGGGCTGTCGGTGGGGATGTAGGGGTTGAGGCCGTAGCCGCGGTCGGAGACGATGGTGTCGACGTCGTCGGGATAGCCCGGGGTGGCGGCGTGGACGAAGACGGAGATGCCGCGGGATTCGAGGCGTCGGCGGAAGGCGTCGGCGGCGGGCTGGCCTTCGTAGCGGGTGACGACGACGCGGGTGCAGGAGAGGCCGTAGCGTGCGAAGTCGTCGATCATCTTGAAGACGTCGGAGTCGTAGCTGATGCCGAAGTCGGCGCGGATCTTGCGGCGCTCGATGTCGCCGGCGTAGATGCAGATGATGACGTCGATGCGGTCCTTGAGGGCCTCGAAGACGCGCATCTTGCAGGAGGGCTCGAAGCCGGGGAGGCAGCGAGCGGCGTGGAAGTCGAAGAGGAGCTTGCCGCCGCATTCGAGGTAGAGCTTGCCCTCGGCCTGGCGGACGCGTTCGAGGATGTAGCGGGACTGCTCGGCGACATACTTGGCGTTGTCGAAGCCGATGGGGGCGGCGGGGTCGTTCATGGCGTCTCCTGGGACG
>JAZQOP010000237.1:0-1819 GCA_045627965.1 Kiritimatiellia bacterium
GTTTCGGGGCGGGCGAAACGTTTGACCGGGAGGGCGGGGTTGGGCTTGCGGGGCGGGGCGGGGGGGTGGCATACTGTGCGCGCTATGAAGAAAGTCATTACGATTACATTGGAGGGCGGCCGGGAGATTTCCGTGCCGACGCAGACGTTGGTGGGCGAGATCCTGGAGCATCCGATCGAGGAGGCGACGGGGCTGCCGTATGTGGGGGCGCTGGTGAACAACGACCTGGTGACGTTCGGCTATGCGCTGGACATCGACTCGACGGTGCGGTTCATCACGATGAAGAACCCGGCGGGGCTGCGCATCTATGTGCGGTCGCTGTCGTTCATCCTGGCGAAGGCGGTGAAGGACCTCTACCCGACGGCGGAGTTTTCGATCGAGCACGCGATCGGCCCGGCGCTCTACTGCGAGTTCGCCCGGGAGGGGACGGCGGGGCTGTCGTCCGACGAGGCGGCGGCCCTGGAACGGCGGGTGCGCGAGCTCGTGGCGCAGGACCTGCCGATCCAGCGGACGCGGATGAGCTACACGGCCGCGATCGAGCAGTTCCGCAAGAACGGCCAGGACGACAAGGTCGCGCTTCTGCGGCACAAGAACACGCCGAAGGTGGTGACGTATGTGTGCGACGACTTCTGCGACCTGGCGACGGGCCCGATGACCCGCTCGACGGGGCCGCTGCAGTTTTTCCACATCCAGCCCTACCAGGACGGCTTCGTGCTGCTGATGCCGTCGGTGGAGTCGGCGCCGGAAATCCCGGAGTTCAACCCGATCCGCTCGCTTGCGGCGACGTTCAAGGAGTCGAACCGCTGGGGCCGGATCCTGGGCGTGAACACGGTGGGGCGGCTGAACGACATCATCGCGGCCGGCGAAATCGGCGACTTCATCAAGGTCGCCGAGGCCCTGCACGAGAAGAAGATCGCGGCGATCGCCGATCAGATCGCGTCGTCGAAGAACGCGCGGTGGATCCTGATCGCGGGTCCGTCGTCCTCGGGCAAGACGACGTTCGCCAAGCGCCTGGCGATCCAGCTGCGCGTGAACGGGCTGCGTCCGGTGACCCTGGGCGGCGACGACTACTTCGTCGACCGCACCAAGACGCCGAAGACCGAGACGGGGGAGTATGACTTCGAGCACATCAACGCGATGGACATCGAGGCGCTGAACCAGGACCTGACCGACCTGGACGCCGGGAAGGAAATCCGCGTGCCGACCTACGATTTCCAGCTGGGCAAGCGCCTCTACAAGGGCAAGACGATGCGGCTGGAGCCGGACCAGGTGGTGATCCTCGAAGGGATCCATTCCCTGGATCCGCTGCTGACGCCGTCGGTGCCCGCGGACAAGAAGTTCCACATCTACATCAGCGCCTTGACGCAGCTGAACCTCGACAACAACAACCGGATCCCGACGACGGACAACCGGCTGATCCGCCGGCTGGTGCGGGATCACCGCTATCGTGGGCATTCGGCGCAGCGGACGCTGGAAATGTGGCCGAACGTGGGCGCGGGCGAGCGGCGCTGGATCTTCCCGTTCCAGGACAACGCCGACGCGGTCTTCAATTCGGCGCTCGACTACGAGCTGGCGGTGCTGGCCACCGAGGCGCGGACCCTGCTGGCGGGCATCAAGCCGGACCTGCCGATCTACGCGGAAGCGCGGCGGATCATGGAGTTCCTGTCGCAGTTCCTGCCGGTGTCGGGCGAGTATGCTCCGCCGACGTCGATCATTCGCGAGTTCATCGGCGGGTCGTCGTTCGAGTACTAGGGCAAGCTGCGCCGCGGGCGCAGAAAGAGGGCGGGTCCGGAAACGGGCCCGCTTTTTTGCGGGGGCG
>JAZQOP010000238.1:0-10602 GCA_045627965.1 Kiritimatiellia bacterium
TTAACCAAGAGGCGACCGGATATCAAGCAAAAAATGCTCTTTGCGAAGGGTCACGTGAGTTGTACAAAGAGACCGGACAGGGACACACTGCCTGCGGGTGGGGGGCGACGAGAGGGCTTCTGGCACCCAATCGGGTGCCAGAAGCCCGAGCGTCGATCCCTACCCATCATGTGCTTGCAACAATGGGCAAGGAAATGACCGACATGCACAACCTACACCCATCCGCGCCGGAACGCATTCGCCCCATCCCTTTTTGCCCGGTCTATTGTCGTAACTGACCCCAGCCGCCTTTTCTGGGGCGTCCCCCGCGGAATCGGGTTGAAAAAAGCGTCCCGCTGGTGTAGGAAAACTCCCTGTCCGTTACACATCGAAAGCCATCCCCATGTCCGCGCCCCGTTCCACCTGGACCAACCCGTTCGCGTTCATCCTGGCCAGCGCCGCCTCGGCGATCGGCCTGGGCAACCTGTGGCGCTTCCCCTACCTGGCCGCGCAATACGGCGGCGGGATGTTCATCCTGGTCTACCTGCTGCTCGTCGTCACGCTGGGCTTCACGCTGATGGTCACCGAGATCGCCATCGGCCGCAAGACGCAGCAGAGCCAGCTGACGGCCTACGGGCGCCTCGACCGGCGCTTCGGCTTCCTCGGGCCGCTGGCGACGATCATCCCGCTGCTGATCCTGCCCTACTACTGCGTCATCGGCGGCTGGGTGCTCAAGTATGCCGCCACCTACTTCCGCATGGCCTTCGGCGGCGCCGACGCGCTGGCCGACCCGGCGGCCTTCTTCGGCGACTTCATCGGCTCGCCGTTCGCGCCCTTCGCCTACGCCATGCTGTTCATCCTCCTCGGCGCCGGCGTCATCGTCCTGGGCGTCCGCCGCGGCATCGAGAAGTCGAACATCGTCCTGATGCCCCTGCTCTTCCTCATGGCGCTCGGCATCTGCGTCTACGTCTGCACGCTGCCGGGCGCCGGCGACGGCATCCGCTACTACCTCGTGCCGAACCTCGACTGCGTCCGCGGCCCCGACGGCGCCTTCTCCGTCGCCCTCCTCGGCAAGACGTTCCTCGGCGCCATGGGCCAGATGTTCTACTCGCTCTCCATCGCCATGGGCATCCTCATCACCTACGGCTCCTACATGCGCAAGACCGACTCCATCGAGCGCTCCGTCCGCCACATCGAGCTCTTCGACACGCTCATCGCCATCGTCGCCGGCCTGATGATCATCCCCGTCGTCCACCTATTCGCCGTCAAGACCGGCACCCCCGTCAAGGAGGCCATGAACGCCGGCCCGGGCCTGATGTTCATCACGCTGCCCAAGGTCTTCGCGGACTTCGGCGGGGCCGCGGCCTGGTTCGGCCTGGCGTTCTTCCTGCTGGTCACCTTCGCCGCCCTCACCTCGGCCATCTCGCTCTACGAGGCGTGCGTCTCGACCCTCTGCGACGCCCTCGGCCTCAAGCGCCTCCACGCCACCTTCTTCACCTTCTTCCTCGTCGCCTTCCTGGCCACCTTCAGCGCCCTCGGCTACGGCCCCTGGAGCCACGTCACGCTCTTCGGCATGCAGCTGCTCGACTTCTTCGACTTTGCGACCAACTCCGTCATGATGCCCATTGTCGCCGCCCTCACCTGCGTCTTCGCCGGCTGGCTCATCCGGCCGAAGGCCATCGTCGACGAGGTGCAGCTCGGCGGGCGCCCCTTCGCCGCCGCCGCCCTCTACCGCGCCATGGTCCGCTACGTCGCCCCGCTGCTCATCGCGGGCATCCTCGTCTCGGAGGTCTGCCGCGCCCTCGGCCTCGGCGGCTGGGCCATCTAGCCGGCGCCGCACGGGCGGCGGGGCGGTCCTCACAGCTGGGCCATGCAGGCGTCGAAGACCCGGTCGGCGCCGAGCTTCGCCAGGCAGTCGAGCGAGCCCTTGGCGCAGGTGCGCGAATGGCAGGGACGACAGTCCAGGCCGGGTAGCGCCACGACGTGGTCCTGCTGGTAGAACGGGCCCGTGCGGACGGGATCGGTCGAGCCGTAGACCGCCACGACCGGCACGCCCATCGCGTCGGCCCAGTGCAACGGGCCGGAATCGACGCTCACGAACAGGTCCAGGCTCTTCAGCATCGACAGCAGCCCCGGGAAGTCCAGCGTGCCGCACAGGACCTTGGCCCCGGGGATGCCGGCCTGCATCACGCAGGCGTCCTTCGCGTCCCCCGCCCCGCCCAGGATGAAGAGCTGCGCGCCCATTTCGCCGACGAGCCTCCGTCCGAGCGCCACGAACGATTCCGCCGGCCAGTTCTTCGTGGCCCAGCGGGAGAACGGGGCGAGGCCGATGCGCGGCGCCGGCGAATCCGCCGCCTCGCACGCCACGACGTCGATCCGCGGACGAGGGAACGGCTCGCCCGGCGAGGGGGGGGCCACGATGGCCGCGACGTCGAGCAGCTCCTCCACCGCGTGGCGGCGCGGACCGGGGGCGCGGACCGGGGTCAGCGTGTAGAACCGCCCCGCCCCCTCGCGCGCCCAGGCCGGGCCGTAGATCGGCTTGCGGCTCGACGTCCGGCGCGCCCAGCTCGCCGGCAGCGCGCTCTTGAGAAGCCCCTGCAGGTCGATGACGCCGTCGTAGCGCTCCGCCCGGAGCTCGCGCCAGAACGGAAGGAACCCCCGCAAGAAATGCCGCCGCGGAAACGGAATGATCCGGCTCACGTCGGGACAGCGCTCCAGCAGCGGGCGGTATTCCGGCTGGGCCACCCAGTCGATCTCCGCATCCGGCAGCCGCATCTTGAGCGCCCGCGCCACCGGCAGGGCGTGGGCGATGTCGCCGATCGACGACAGCTTGACGATCAGGTAGCGCGCCATGGCCTCCGTCCCCCTACAGGCATTCCTCGACGCGCTTGATCTTCGTCGCGCGCCCCGTCGCGTCGTCAACCGTCACCAGCGCTCCGTGCAGGCGGACGTCGTCGGTGGCGATCTCGAACTTCGTCGGCATCCCCGAGATGAACCGCGCCAGGATGGATTCCGCCGTGCGGCCGATGACCGACCGGCACGGGCCCGTCATGCCGAGATCCGTGATGTAGGCCATCCCCTTCGGCCAGATCGCCTCGTCGGCCGTCTGCACATGCGTATGGGTCCCGAACAGCGCCGTCACACGCCCGTCGAGGAAATGCGCCATCGCGATCTTCTCGCTGGTCGCCTCCGCGTGGAAATCCACGAAGATGGGACGCCCCGCCCCGCCGTAGCGCTTCAGCCATTCGTCGATCGCGCGAAACGGGCAGTCCGCCGTCAGCGAGACGAACGTCCGCCCGACCAGCTGCACGACGTAGGCCGGGCCCGCGGGGGTCTCCAGCGTCGTCCATCCGTGCCCCGGGCACCCCGGCGGGACGTTCAGCGGGCGCACGATGCGCCCCTCGCGGTTGAAGAGCGCCGGCGATTCCTTCTGGTCCCAGACGTGGTCCCCCATCGTCAGCACGTCGGCGCCGCCCCCCAGCAGCTCCGCCGCCAGGGGCGCCGTGATGCCGCGCCCCGCCGCGGAATTCTCCGCATTCGCAATGACCACGTCCGCGCGTCCTTCCGCCTTCCAGCGGGTCGCCACCTGCGCCATGGCCGTGCGCCCCGGGCTCCCCACGATGTCGCCAATCAGCAAAACCTTCATTCTTCGATCCCTTCCTAGCGGCCGGGCCCTTCCGCCCGACCGCCCGCAAGCATATCCCTCCCCCGCCCTCCGCGCAAGTCCCGAGCGCCCATCGGCCACCCGGGGCGCATGGTGCGGCTCAATCCCTGCGGAGGCGGAAGAAGGTGGCAGGCGGGGCGGCCTCGACGCGGACGTTCCGGCGGCCCCACTGGGTTTCGCGCGGCCAGTTGGTGACGGCGGCCCAGGACGGCTGGAGGAGGTCGGTCGCGGCCTCGACCGAGTAGGCGGTACCGGCGACGACGGGGAACGAAAGCTCGGCGGCGGCATCGCCCACCGGCGCGGCGCCCTCGATGGCGAGGTCGGCGACGCCGTTCGCCTCGTCGCGGATGTCGAGCAGGAAGCGGAACACCTCCGGCAGGCGGGCGTTCCAGGAGGCCTCGTCGTGCTGCCCTGCGGCGCCCGACCCGATGGCCATCCGCAAATCCTTGTTCGGCACGTGGCCGCCCCAGACGAGCAACGTGTAGATGTCGAAATTCGACGCGTAGAGGTCGAGCCCCTCGATCGATGTCTCGCCGGTGCCGGTGTCCATCCAGAGGCGCATGCCGGCCTTCCGGGGGGCGGCTTCGAGGTCGCGGAGGTAGTTCGGGCAGAACTCGGCGTTGTAGACGCCGCTCATGGCGCCGACGAGCCCGAAGACGTTGGTGTGCGTGCCGAGCCACATCGAGAGCAGGCCGCCCGACGACGACCCGATGTGCGCCGTGTCCGCGTAGCCGTTCCGCGTGCGGTATCGGGCATCGATCGTCGGCCGCACGTTGTGGACGAGATAATTCGCGTAGTCCCCTGCCCGGCCGCGCGCGCCAGAGTAGGAATCCGTCGGCGGCAGGTATTCGACCGTGCGGCCGTCGGCGCCGCCGATCGTCCCGGAGCGGCACGGCACGCCCACGAGGATCGCCTCGCGCATCCGCCCGGCGCGGATTTCCGCGCTGGCGACATGCTCCGCGTACCAGCACCCGTAGCCCGTGCTCGGGTCGAAGACGCACTGGCCGTCGCTGAAGTACACGACCGGATAGGACCGGTTCGTCTGCTGGGCGTAGCCGCGCGGCAGGTAGATCCGCACCTCGCGATAGCCGGGGATCTCGGACCACGACGACGCAATGTCGCGGTTCGTCACGATGCAGGGGGCGTCCAGCGAGGCGGCCGGCTCGTAGTTGAAGACCTCGCCGTCGCGGACCACGAGCGCGTCGAGGGGCGTCCAGAAATCCTCGTCCTGCGTCCCCCAGGCGTGCTGCCAGACCGTCTGCCCGCCGAGGCGGCCGCTGATCGTGAAACGCATCCAGGCGCCCTCCTCGCCGACACCCCGCGCCTCGTAGCGCCCCTCCGCCACCTTCTCCATCCGCACCGACGCCCACGTCCCCGTCGACGCGTAGTCCGGCCCCGACAGCGTGCTGTAGACCAGCTCCACCGGCTCCTCCCAGTCGCCCAAAAAGACGACCTTCTTCCCGCGCACCGGCGCCTCCTCGCCCGCCGGAATCGCCGCCACCAGGTTGTCCCCGGCCGGCCACCATTCCGCATTGTTCCCGTCCAGCACCGCATTCGCCGCCGTCGACCGCTTCACGAACTTGTACTCGACCTGCGACGCCGTCGCCTGCAAGCCGACCGTCGCCGACCAGACGTTCCCCTCGTGCCAGCCCAGCAAAACCGCCTTCGCCGGGTCCCAGTTCCCCAGGTCCGGATGCCCGCCCACGACATACCACGCCTTGCCGACGCCGCAATCGTTCGTCACCGCGAACGCCACATCCGCACGCCACGGATTCGCCGCCATCGCGCCGCACGCGCACGCCAGCACCGCCGCCGCCATCGTCCAGGACGCCACCAACCTTCTTGCCGAGTCCATCGCCCATGCCTCCTTGCCCGTCATCGAACGGACACCTTGTTTTCCGCCGCCACCCAGAACTCCTCCGGCGCGTCCAGGGCCTCCAGGACGTTCCAGCCCAGGCGGCGGAGCTTGCGCGCCAGGGCGGGGCCGGAGGGCATCACGTCGTCGGCCACGCCGGCGTGCCGCGCATGCCAGGCGTTCAGTTCGCGGCTCCCCTCCAGGTTGACCACCACGAGGCGGCCGTCCGCCCTCAGCCAGCGGCGGCAGCGCGCCAGGAAGCCGTCCGCGTCCTGGAGATGCGGATAGAAGCGGAAGCAGACCACCCAGTCGAAGCTCCCGGCGGGGAACCAGGCCCGCTCCTCGGCGACGCACAGCGGGAAGACGCCCCGGACGGCCCCGACGGATTCGCGGAAGCGGCGCATCATCCCGGGCGACGAATCGAACGCGACGATCCGCCCGCCGCCGCCCATCCAGCGGACGAGCCGCCGCGTCAGCTCCCCGGCGCCGCAGCCGGGTTCGAGGACGCGCGAGCCCGCCAGGCCGCCGCCGAAGCGCAAGAGCATCCGTTCCAGGCGCTCCGCCAGCGCCCCGTCCAGCGCCATCGGGCGCGCCTCGCGCCGCGCCATCTCATCGAAATATCCGTTCCTTGCGTCCATCGCCCCAGCATACCTGACGGCGGGACGCGCCGCAATCCCAATCCCCGGCCAAAGGCCGCCGCGGAAGTTGCAGGATGTCCAGGGACTCCCCGCCTGGGCCGCGCGGAAGGGCGGCGGAGCGGCGGTCAGAAGCCGTTCATGAGTATCAGCGACGACTTGGGCGGGACGAGGAGCTGGCCTTTTTCGCCGGCGGGCCAGACGGGGGGACGCGAGGCGGGGGCGGCGGCGACGTTGGGGACGCCGCCGAGGTCGACCTGCGAGCCGTTGCCGATGAGCTTCCAGGCGGTCTCGCCGGGGAAGGTCAGGGAAAAGGTCCGCGGCGTCGAGTCGGAATTGAGCAGGACGATGAAGCCGCGGCCGGCGTGGAGCTCGGGGACGTTGACGACGTAGCCCAGGAGGTGGCGGTTGGTCGGCAGGAGCCACTGGTAGTAGGACGACGGCGGACGCGAGGCGACGCGGAAGGCGGCGCCTTCGGGCGACATGCGGAGGTGGACCAGGCCGGAGTAGTAGTCGAGGGCCTTGGCGGCCAGCGGGCGGGCGCGGTCGGTCCACTTGATGGCGTTGACGGCGTCGCCGCGGTTGTAGGTGTTGTTGATGCCCCACTTGGAGCGCAGGAACTCCTGGCCTTCGTAGAGCATCGTGCGGCCGAGGGAGGTGAAGAGGATGGTCGCGGCGAGGCGGTTCATCGCGACGTCGGCGGGATGGAGGGTGCGGCCGTCGTGGTCGGGGGCGGAGGAGATTTCGTCGGCGAAGGCCATGTCGTCGTGCGATTCGAGGTAGTTGACCGGCTGGAGGGGGTTCTGGGCCCAGGAATGGACGGAGCCGAAGATCGCCCCGCGGAGCCAGGCGCGGTCGCCGCCGCCGCGGACGAAATCCTTGGCGGCGTAGCGGAAGTCGTTGTTCCAGGCGGACCAGCCGGTGCCCTTGAGGAGGGACTTGTTCTCGCCGCGGCCGGGAGACCAGGGCTCGGAGACGAGGATGACGTCGGGGTTGACCTTGCGGGCCTCCTCGATGATCTCCATCATGGTATACATGTCGATGAGCTCGGCGAGGTCGAAGCGGAAGCCGTCGACGTGGAACTCGCGCATGAAGTAGAGGATGTTGTCGACGATGAGGCGGCGCATCATCGGGAATTCGGTGCGGACGTCGTTGCCGCAGCCGGAATGGTTGGAGAAGGAGAGGTCGGGGAGGAGGCGGAAGTAGGCCTTCTTGTCGGCCAGGGCGAAGACGTTCGGGCCGCCGACGTGGTTGTAGACGACGTCGAGGATGACGGCCATGCCGGCGTTGTGGAGGTCGTTGACGAGCTGCTTGAACTCGTAGTAGGCGGCGCCGTTCGTCGGGTTCGAGGCATAGGAGGACTCCGGCGCGAAGAAGTAGGCGGTCGAGTAGCCCCAGTTGTAGGGGTCGTCGGACTCCGAGAACTCGGCGACCGGCAGCAGCTCGACGGCGTTGGCGCCGAGGGCCTTCACGTGGCCGATGCCGACGCCGGCCGAGATCGACCTGCGGAGGCCTTCGTAGGTGCCGCGGAGGGCGCGGGGGATGCCCTCGGCGGAGGGGTGGATCGTCTGGCCGCGGACGTGGCACTCGTAAACGACGAGGTCCTGCGGCTCGGGGGTCTTCCAGGCCTGGTCGGTCCAGCCGCCGAACCACTGGTTCGTCGCGAGGGGGTCGACGGCGATCGAAAGGCCGTTGGCGGTGGCGACGGCGCGGGCGTAGGGGTCGCCGATGACGTGGTAGGGGTCGAAGGACTCGCCGTTGCCGTCGGGGCCGGCGACGCGGAAGCCGTAGTAGGCGCCGGCGTCGAGGCCGTTCATCGTCAGCGACCAGGTGCCGTCGGCGGGGTCGCGCGCCATGCGGTATTCGACGTCGGGGCGGAAGCGCTTGAACTCGGGCGTCCACGCCATGGCCTCGGCTCGCCGGAAGAAGCACAGCCAGACGTCCGTCGCGCGCGGCGCAAAGAGGCGGTAGGTCGTCGTGCCCCGCTCGCGGTCGAACGTCACCCCCAGCGGCTTCTGCGAGACGATGCGGTCGAGGACCGCCCCCGGCGTCGTCTGGATGCCCAGCGGCCGCGGGCCCGCGCCGTCGATGCGCAGCGTGTAGTTCCGGCGCACGTCCAGCGGCTCGGAGGTGTGCACCCGGATCTCCGCCCCGCCCGCCCGCGCCAGGTCGACGCGAAGGTTGGCCACGCCGCCCTCGTCCAGCACCTGGTTCGGCGCGCGCATCGGCGGGGCCAGCCAGCGCCGGCCGTCGACGACGAACTTGAACAGGAGGTCCTTCTCGCCCGGCGGCAGGCGCATGCCGTCCAGCTGCGCCGAAAGCTCCCAGAGCCCTTCCGAGGCCGACGGGGCCAGGCGCCACTTGCCGTTGTAGCCGCCGGACGCGTCCCAGCCGGTGAAGTTGCCGGCCACCGCGACGCACGCCGTCTCGGGCAGCGGCGGCAGGCCGTAGGAGACGGGGTCGAAGATGAACGTCACGACGCCGCGGTTGAAGACGTAGCCGGAAAGGCGCGCGTCCTCCATCTCCGTGACCACCTCCGTCCAGAGCACCGGCACCGGCGGGTCGAGCGACGCCGTCGGCTGGATCCCCTCGGGCAGGCGCTGGCGGAAGAAGACCCGGATCATGTCGAAATCCTCGACCACCGCCTGCAGGACCGAGCGCGGGAGCTCCTCGATGGCGCCGTCCAGGTTGATCGGCAACGGGCGGTTCGGCCCCTCCTCCCAGGTGCCGTTCACGATGAACTTGAATTCGTGGAGCCCCAGGCGCGCGCCGAGCGTCCGCGTATCCAGCTGCCAGAGGCCCCCCTCCGCCTGGACCATGGCGTGGCGGCCGGTCCACGACGACCAGGTGCCCGCGACAGTCACGTTCGTCGCCCGGCCGCCCGCCTTTTTCCAGGCGGCGAGCGGCACGGCCGACGTCGGCGCCACGGAGGCGTCGAAGAGCAGGTAGGGCGTCGGCTCGCCCTCGCCCAGGGGCGGGGCGTTCGTCAGCGACTGGATGGCGAGGCCGTCCCCCAGGCACGGCAGCGCACAAGCCCCCCACGCGAAAACGGCGGACAAAAATCGGTAGATGCGGCTCATAGCGGCGAAACGTTCCAACAGGCGTCCGCCCTTTATCGCACAACGGAGCGCCGCAAGCGAGAAAAAACGGCGTCCGGGGCGCCACTTCCTGCGCGCGGGGCGCGGCGGGGGGCGGGCGGCGGTTTTGCGTTTGCGCGACGGCCTTGCGCGCGGTATCCTTTTCCGCGCCATGGAATTGCTTCTTTCCGACGTCTTCCGGCCCTGCCTCCTGACGGCCGTCTTCCTGGCTTCCGCCTGCCTCGGGAGCTTCTTCAACGTCTGCATCTGGCGGATGCCGCGCCACGAATCGATCGCGTGGCCGGGGTCGCACTGCCCGGGCTGCGGGCATCCGCTCGGGCTCTTCGACAACATCCCCGTCCTGTCCTGGCTGTTCCTGCGCGGGCGGTGCCGCTACTGCCGCAAGCCGATCACGCCGCGCTACCTCGTCGTCGAGCTGCTCACCGCCTTCCTCTTCACCGCCCTCGTCTGGTGGCACGGGCCGACGCCCCTGGCCCTCGCCTACGTCGTCTTTTCCGGGATGCTCGTCATCGGGACCTTCATCGACATCGAGCACTACATCCTGCCCGACCGCATCACCCTCGGCGCCCTCGCCGCCGGCCTCCTGGCCTCGGCGCTCTGGCCCGCGCTCCACGGCGCATCCTCCTGGCGCGACGGGCTCCTCGCCTCCGCGGCCGGCGCCGCGCTCGGCGGCGGGCTTCTCCTGCTCGTCGGCTTCGTCGGCAAGCTCGCGCTGCGCAAGGATGCCATGGGGCTCGGCGACGTCAAGCTCCTCGCCGCCATCGGCGCCATCCTGGGCTGGAAGGCGGTGCTCTTCACCGTCCTCGTCTCCTCGCTCTCGGGCACGCTGGCGGGGGTGGTCCTGATGGCCTGCGGACGCCGCACGCTCGCCGGTCGCATCCCCTACGGCCCGCACCTCGCCTTCGCCGCTGTCCTGTGGATGTTCATCGGCCCGATGGCCGTCGACGCCTACTGGAACTGGGCCGCCGCCGCCCCCCCCTGCTAAAGCCCCCCGGAACCCCGCCCCATGCTGCTAAAAATCCTCCTGGTCTCCCCCAACTGGCTCGGCGACGCCGCCATGGCCCTGCCCGCCTTCCAGCGCTGGCGCGCCACCGAAGGCGCCGGCGCCACCGTCGCCGTCCTTGCCCGCGGCGCCCTCTCGACGCTTTGGGCGATGCACGCCGGCGTCGACGAAGTCCTCCGCGCCCCCGCCCCCGGCGGCGACACGCGCGAGGTCCTGGCGGACATCCGCGCCCGGCACTTCGACGCCGCCGTCATCCTGCCCAACTCCGTACGCGCCGCCTGGCTCCCCTTCCGCGCCCGCATCCCGCGCCGCGTCGGCTACCCCGGCCACTTCCCGCGCCGCTGGCTCCTGACCGCCCCCCTGCCGCC
>JAZQOP010000239.1:0-4331 GCA_045627965.1 Kiritimatiellia bacterium
AGCCGATCTTTGCGGCGCGGATGCGGTGGACGCCTGAAGTCGCCGACGCCTCCGGCCTCTTCTACGGGCGCCTGGACCTCAACCTGCTGGGCGGCAACCCGGCCCTCGTCTCGAACGCGTGGTTCGTCTATGCGGACCGCGACAACGATTCGGCGAGCGCCGGCTTCGACCTGCCCTACTACTCCTACCTGATGGAACAGGGGCTCTACGCGACGAACTTCGCGAACGCCGTGACCTTCCCGGACCAGGACCGGATGCCGGGCGAGCTGCGCTACGTCAAGCTGGACGAGACCCAGCTGCACGGGCTCGACATCGGCGAGTGGACGGGCTACGGCCTGAGCGAGGAGCACCTGGCCGAGGTGCCCGTGATGCCGACGCACCTGGTCGACGGGGACGGCAACAACGAGGCGCTCATCAGCACCTACATCCTCGACTGCGTGCCGCCGCAGGAGAAGGTGGTGCCGATCGCCGAGGCGGACTACCTGGCCGACCTGGTGGTGAGCTTCGTCTGGGAGGCGGGCGGCAAGTGGTTCTGCATCAACGTCATCGGCGACCCGCCGGGCGACATCTGGGACCTCGAGCACCTCAAGACCTACTATGAAGGGCCGTTCGAGATTCCGGCGCCGGTCGGCACGCAGACGGCGACGGTGACGCTCGACGCCAACGGCGGCACGATTCCGGGCGCGGGCTCCTCGGAGTCGCTGACGGCGACGAACGGCCTGCCGATGCCGGCCTCGCAGAAGCCGACCAAGTCGGGCTACACCTTCGAGGGCTACTACGACGACGCCGGCGGCCGCTACTACGACGCCGACATGAACAGCAGCCGCAACTGGGACGGCGGGACGGCGGACCAGACCCTGACGGCTCGCTGGACCAGGACGGTCACGACGAAGATCACGCTCGACCCGAACGGCGGCACGGCCGGGACGAAGACCGTGACGGCGACGAAGGGCTCCCCGATGCCGGCGGCGACGGCGCCGACGAAGACGGGCTGCCAGCTGGTCGGGTTCTTCACGCTCAAGAAGGACGGCGTGAAGTACTACAACTCCGACATGAGCAGCGCGAACAAGTGGCCGATCAGCGACGCGACCTACACGTTGTATGCGCACTGGAAGACGGCGACGGCGAAGATCACGCTCGACCCGAACGGCGGCACGGGCGGGACCGCGTCCGTGACGGCGACCTATGGCAGCGCGCTGCCTTCGGCGACGGCGCCGACGCGCACGGGCTACGTGTTCCAGGGCTACTACACGGCGACGAGCGGCGGGTCGATGTACTACGACGCGTCGATGAAGTCGCAGGTGACCTGGAAGAGCGTCCGCAAGTCCTACACGCTGTATGCGCGCTGGAAGGCGAAGACGGCGAAGGTGGCGTTCAACGCGAACGGCGGGACGCTGGGCACGGCGAGCGCCTCGGTGACGTATGACAAGTCGCTGCCGGCGATCACGCCGCCGACGCGCAGCGGCTACGCCTTCCTGGGCTACTACAACAAGGCCGAGGGCGGCTCGCAGTACTGGAAGGCCGACGGGACGGGCGCCCGCCTCTGGAACGGCACGGCGTCGAGCTACACGTTCTACGCGCACTGGGCCCGGGTCAGCACCGTCACGATCAACAAGGCCGGAGGGACGAGCGGCACCTCGAAGGTGATCGTGACGAACGGCGTCATGCCTCGCCGGATCGGCGTGCCGACGCGCGAGGGCTACACGCTGCTGGGCATCTTCAACAAGGCCGAGGGCGGCGCGAAGTACTGGAACGCGGACGGCACGCCCTACCGCGTCTGGAACGGCACGGCGGCCACCTACACGTTCTACGCGCAGTGGATGCGCGCCCCCGTCGGCCTGACGGCCAAGGTCGGCGGCGAGCTCGCGCCCGACGAGGCCGAGGCCGCGATGGCGCTGTTCGACGGCGACGAGGAGACCGGCTGGACGCCCGCCGGCGCGGCGACGGACTGGGACCTGGTCGCGACCTACGCGGAGCCGGTCACGGCCGTCGACCTCGAGATCGTCGAGGACGCGGCCTCGTCCGAGGACATGTGGATCTACGTCAGCGAGGACGCGTCGAGCTGGATTCCGCTCGAGGCGGAAGAGGATCTGCCGGCGACGTTCCAGTACCTGTGGCTGCACTTCGAGGATGCGGGAGGGGTGGCGCCGCACCTCTACGAGATCACGGTCACGGAATAGCGGACGGGAGGTGACAAGATGAAGACCGACATGCTCAAGACGATCGTTTCGGGGCTGGCGCTGGCGGCGTTCGCGCTGCCGGCCCAGGCGCTCTACACCAACGGGCTGACGCGCCTGCCGGAGCTTCCGCCGGAAGGGCGGACGCCGGAATGGCAGGCGGAGGCCGACAAGGAAGGCCTCTACGGCTGGCGCCTGACGGGCGGCTTCTCGCGGATGTACGGCGTGAAGTCGCGCGGGCAGATCGACACCGACCGGGCGATGATGTTCGCGCCGCGCCTGGGCCACCTGAAGGGCGTGACGGCCGCGAAGCTCGGCGGCTCGAACGTCGACGGGATCACGGCCGCCGAGATGAACCAGTTCATGAAGGACCGCGAGGGCCGGATGGAGTTCGACAACGACGCGTTCCTCGACTGGTCCGACCCGCGCTACGTCCGCAAGGACGGCGTGACGCGCAACTTCGTGACCTACGAGCACGACCTCTACGACGACGACGCCGGGCAGATCGGCTTCCGGTCGCACCGCAGCCGCATCCTGGCCGGCGGCGGCCAGAGCTTCCACGAGCGCCGCCACTACGCCGAGGAGCAGGAGCGCGAGGCCGACCTCGACGGCTGGTACGTCGAGCTGGGCAAGACCCTCTACCAGACGAACCGCTTCACGCTGGACGTCTCGTTCCGCTTCGACTCCTACGAGGACTTCAAGGTCTTCAAGGACCACCGGCGCATCTACACGGCCAAGGCCGTCGCCAAGGGCGGCCGCTACGAGAAGACGCTGACGACGCTGATCTACCGCCAGTATACCTGGGAAGGCCAGCACTTCGGCAACGACGACCACGTCGGCTCCGGCGACGACGCGACGCTGTCCTACCCGATCATCGACACCGAGCGCCAGACCTACGCGCACGCCACCGAGGAGACGGAGGTGGTCTCCGCCCCCGGCAAGAGCCGCTCGCAGGTCGTCTGCGGCAAGCTCGACGTCGACGGCGAGGTCTACGACCTGTCCTTCCTGCTGCTGCCCAGCTGGCGCGTCTGCGACCGCCTGACCCTGACCGGGATGCTCGGCGGGAGCCTGACGCGGATGGAGCTCGAGTCGCGCAGCTGGCTCTTCGTGAACCACCGGCAGTACGCCTACTGGGAGAAGGACCAGCACGACTGGCTGTGGCAGTGGATCGCAGGCGTCGGCGCGCAGCTGGCGATCACCGAAAAGCTGGGCCTGTCCGGCGGCGCGGAATGGCGCTGGACGGACGACGACGTCCGGATCGAGACCCCCGTCGGGTCCGCCTCGGCCGAGCCGGGCGAGTTCCTCCTGCACCTCGGCGCCTACTTCGAGTTCTAGGCGGCCCGGCCCGCACGGGGCGGGCGCCCCGCGCCACGAGCCGCGTCCGGTCGACGGGCGCGGCTTTTCCGTCCAGGCCCACGGGAACGGCCGCCGCCGCCGGACGGATCGTTTTTCGCGGATGGGACAAAAAAGGCTTGCGTTTCGGGCGCGGCTTTCGTATTGTCCGCGGCACGACATGCCGGAGTGGCGAAATGGCAGACGCAGCAGACTCAAAATCTGCCGCCTTTACGGGCGTATGGGTTCAAGTCCCTTCTCCGGTACCATATCGTTTTTTCCGCGCGGAGAGGTGCCAGAGTGGTCTATTGGGCTCGCCTGGAGAGCGTGAATACTCCAAAAGGGTATCGAGGGTTCGAATCCCTCCCTCTCCGCCATTTTTTTTGCCCCCGGAAGGCGTAAGGCCTGGCCGGGGGCTTTTTTAGAGGGCCGACGTGCGGCGGGAAGTGGGCCGGGGATGGGGGAAGTGATTAGTGGTTAGTGGTTAGTGGGCGGGCTACGGGGCGGCATTCGGGTATTATGCCAGGGAAGGCATGGGAAGCCGAATCATTCAGCTGAATAGGCGAATCCGGTAGGGGCCGCTCTCCAAGCGGCCCGCGACGGAGGGAAAAGCCGCACCCGATCCGAATGATGACCATTAGGTTCCCATTCGGCATCCCTGCGCGGTCGCATTCCTCGCCGAATGCGGCCCGCTCGGAGATCGGGCCCTACCGGAGCTAGTGGTTAGTGATTAGTGGTTAGTGGTTAGTGGTTAGTGGGCGGGCTACGGGGCGGGCATTCGGGCATCATGCCTGGGAAGGCAGGGGGGGGCGGGAGGGTGCT
>JAZQOP010000240.1:0-6876 GCA_045627965.1 Kiritimatiellia bacterium
GCCCTAGTCCCCTGCCGCCCGCCCGGGCGACGCCCCCCAGCCGCCAGCACCCCGGAAAACGCGCCAGACAGACGTATTTGCAGGCATTTTTTGCCGTTTTGGGCGGCTTCTCCACCACGTTTGTCAAATGTGGTGGAAATCGGGCTCTTCGCGATTCATAGTGGATGAAGAGATGGCCTGGACCTGCGCGTTGTGAACGGCCCGCGACGGGCAGAAAAGCCGCATAGGAGGCAAATGGCGGCCTTTGGGCGAGAATTTGACAGCCTCGCGTGGCCGCAATCGGGGTCGAAGGCGGCCCGCTCGGAGATCGGGCCCTGCCGAATTGGGCTTTGAGGTGGTGAAAAATCGGCGATCTTGCGAATCCGCAACGGGAGCGGATGGAAAAGTCGTCGACCGGGCTTGGGTTCGGAAATCATGCGAGGGAACGCATGAAAATCCGAATCATCCCCCGAAAAGGCGAATCCGGTAGGGGCCGATCTCCGAGCGGCCCGCGACGGGCAGAAAAGCCGCATGGGAGGCGAATGGAGGCCATCGGGCGAGCATTCGGGGTCTTGCGCCACTTTCGGAGGGCAAAATAGTGGCAAAATACTGGGGAATTTGGCGATTTTGAGCTCAAATTTTATCACGTTTGTACAAATGTGATAATTTTAAGGCGAAAAATGGCGAAAAATAAGGCGAAAACTGAAAAAATAGTGTATCTATGAATGGGGCAATCCAAAACGGACAGGGGGGCCCACGAGCCCCTGCACGTCCGCAATCGGGGTCGAAGGCGGCCCGTTCGGAGAGCGGGCCCTGCCGAATGCCTCCATTGCACAAAAATTCCATCGAAAATCCGTCTTCGGGCTCCGCGGGAGGCGTTTGCCCGAGGCATTGCAAGGAGGTTGCCGTCCTTCCGTCCGATTCCAACGGGCCGCCATATTCCTCGAAGAGCCGGAAATCGACCCGAAAATTGGCAAAAAGCCCCTTGGACAAGCTATTTATCGCCGTTCTAGCCCTGTCCGGGGGCGTCCGGGCGCTCCCGGGCCGCCGCACGCCATGCCCACCCCAGCGCCAGGAGGACCGCCGCCCAAGCCGCCGCCCAGGCCAGGGCCTTCAGCGCGAACGGGCCCCCCGAAAAATCCGGCAGCCAGGCGTAGACCCCGCGGATTTGCGGCCAAGTGAACAGCGGATGGTAGTGCCGGAACCAGAAATGCGGCCACGGCGTCACAAAAAACGCCATCGCCAGGCCGACGGCCCCGCCGACGACCATCCCCGCCGCCCCGGCCGCGCCCGGCAGGCGGCGCGTCCAGCCCCCCGCGCCATTCCCTCCGGCGTTTTCGCCCGCGGACTCCTCGCGCAACCCGACGAGCAGGGGCGCGAGGAGCAGGATCGCCTGCGCCACCTGGTAGCGCCCCATCGGGCACGTCCCCGCCCGATAGGCCGGGAAGCCGGCCACGACCCCCGCCATCGCCCACCAGCCGGCCGCCAGCGCCCACGCCCAGCCCGCCCGCCGATGCCGCCACGACAGCACCCCCGCCGCCACGAGCATCCCCGCCAGCGCCGGGTTCAGCCAGAACAGCCCCATATCCCGGTTCAGGAAGTTCCGGGGCAGTCCGCGCAGGACCAGGCCGGGCGTCAGGGGCGTCGAGGGATCCGCGTTCGGGACCAGGGGCGTGCCCCAGATGTAGAGGTTCAGGCCGACGAACGCCGCCCAGCCCGCCGCGAGCACCGCCGCCGGCCCCCAGCGGCGCTCCCGCAAATCCTGCCAAACCCACAGGACGGAGCACGCCGCCGCCATCGGGACGATCCGCGCATTCCCCTCCAGGCAGGCCGCCGCCAGCAGATACGCCAGCACCCGCCGTCCCGAGCCCTCCGCGCGGTGCCGCACCAGGATCGCCGCCAGCAGGAGCGTCGACATCAGCACCTCGGGGAAGATTTCCGCCGTGTAATACGCCACCGGCAGCCCCGCGAACACCGCCACGGCCGCCCACGCCGCCAGCCAGCGCCACCGCCCGGCGAGCACCCCCGACAGCCCCAGCCCCAGCGCCAGGAGCCCCGCCACCGCCACGCCCTGGGCGAACAGGACGCGCCACCGCACCGACCCCGCGGACCGCACGAACGGCGCGGCGAACGCGGCGATCAGCGGCGGCCGATGGCAAATCTGCCACCCCTTTTCCTCCCACAGCGCGCGGCGCCCCTCCATCGAGCGCACGCCGTGGGCCTCGTACCATGCAAAGCGCCAGGTCTTCGCCCCGAGGGGCGGCCGCACGTCGAACAGGCGCCACGTCTCCGCCTCCCGTACCCGGTGGACATCCAGGCCGTCGCCGGCCGCGATGGCCTGGGCCGTCATCAAGTAGCCCGGCTCGTCGCCTGTCAGCCACGCCCGGCTTTCCTCGACGGGGCGGCCCCGGCGCACCAGGGCCTCGCGCGGGATGGCGAACGCCGCCAGCAGCGCCAGCCCGACGCCGGCCGCCAACAGCCAGCCCGCACGCTTCGCCCGCCGGCCGATTTCCGAACCGTCCTTCATCCCTATCCTGCACCTTTCGCGCCCCCCAGCCTAGCCAAGCCCCTCCCCCCCGACAAGCCATTTCCCGCCATCCCGCCGCAAAAACCCGCCCGCGACCGCCCCGGGCATCCGCCATCCGGGCAAATCGGCGCGGTCCGCCGCACTTTCGCGTAGACACCGCCGGGCGCCTCCGATATGCTCGGCACTGCATGTTTCCCTCGCCCACAGCACCGGCCCGCGACTTCGGCGGCATCGCGTTTCTCGACGCCGAGATTTCCCTCGACGGCAAGGCCATCCGCGACCTGGGCGCCGTGCGCAGCGGCGACCGCGCCACCTTCCACGGGACATCCCTTCGCGAGCTGGCGGCGTTCTGCGCCCCGTGCCGCTTCCTGTGCGGGCACAACATCGTGCGGCACGACTGGAAATACCTCGGGGGCGCCTTCCCGGGGTGCGACGAATCGCGGCTCGTCGACACGCTCCCGCCATCGCCGCTCCTCTTCCCGCAGCGCCCCTACCACCGGCTCGTCAAGGACGACAAGATCGTCCCGGCGGCCCCCTGCAACCCGGTCGCCGACGCGCAAAAGGCGCGCGACCTGCTGCATGACGAATGCGCCGCCTTTGCGCAGCTGCCGCCGACGCGCCGGGCGGCCTACGCGGCGCTCCTCCGCGACCGCCCCGGCTTCCGCGGCTTCTTCGCCCTGCTGGGCCGCCTGGCGCCGCCGCCCCCCGCGCCCGACGACCTGCCGGCCGCCATCCGTTCCGCCTGGGCGGGCCGGATCTGCGCCAACGCCGACCTGCAGGCCCTGGCGGCGACGTCGCCCGAGGCCCTCGCCTACGCGCTGGCCTTCTGCGGCGCCGACGATCCATCCTCCGTGCTCCCCCCGTGGGTCGCGCACGCCTGCCCGGCGGCGGCCTCCGCCGTCCTCCGCCTGCGCGCCACGCCGTGCGGCGACCCCGCCTGCGCCTACTGCGCCGCCCGCCTCGACGTGCAGGCCGGCCTCCGCGACTTCTTCGGCTTCGACCGCTTCCGGACCTACGCCGGCGAGCCCCTCCAGGAAAAGGCCGTCCGGGCCGCCGTCGTCGGCGAATCGATCCTGGCGATCTTCCCGACCGGCGGGGGCAAGTCGCTCACCTTCCAGCTCCCGGCGCTGATGGCCGGGCGCCTCGCGCATTCGCTGACCGTCGTCGTCTCCCCCCTCCAGTCGCTCATGAAGGACCAGGTCGACCATCTGGCGCAGGCGGGCATCGCCGACGCGGTGGCCATCAACGGGCTGCTCTCGCCCCTGGAGCGCTCCGAGGCCCTGGAACGCGTCAGGAGCGGCCTGGCCTCGCTGCTCTACATCTCGCCCGAGCAGCTCCGTTCGCGCACGGTCGAAACCCTTTTGGCGTCGCGCACGATCGCCCGCTTCGTCATCGACGAGGCGCACTGCTTCTCGGCCTGGGGGCAGGACTTCCGCGTCGACTACCTCTTCATCGCGAAGTTCATCCGCACGCTCCAGGCCGCCGCCGACGGCCGGCCCATCCCGGTCTCGTGCTTCACGGCGACCGCCAAGCCCAAGGTCGTCCAAGACATCCGCGACTACTTCCGGCGCGAGCTGGAGCTCAACCTGCGCATGATCGCCACCTCGGCCACCCGCGAAAACCTGCGCTACCAGGTCATCCCCTGCCAGGACGACAAGGCCAAGTATGCCACGCTCCGCAACCTGCTCGAGGCCCATCCCGGCCCCGCCATCGTCTACGCCTCCCGCACGCGCCGCACCGTCGAGCTCGCCGATCGCCTCTCCGCCGACGGCCTCCCCGCCCGCCCGTTCAACGGCAAGATGGACCCCCGGGAAAAGGTCGAAAACCAGAACGCCTTCCTCGACGGCCGCGTCCGCATCATGGTCGCCACCGCCGCCTTCGGCATGGGCGTCGACAAGAAGGACGTCGCCCTCGTCGTCCACTACGACATCTCCGACTCCCTCGAAAACTACGTCCAGGAGGCCGGGCGCGCCGGGCGCGACCCTTCCATCGAGGCCGACTGCTGCATCCTCTTCAACGAAAGCGACCTCGACAAGCACTTCACGCTCCTCGCCCAGACCAAGCTTTCGCTCGCCGAGATCAACCAGGTCTGGACCGCCGTCAAGAGCTTCTCGGCCAAGGCCGGGCGCGACCCGAAGCGCATCTTCCGCGCCTCCGCCCTCGAACTCGCCCGCGAGGCCGGCTGGAGCGACCTCGAACCCGGCAGCGCCGAGATCGAGACCCGCATCCGCACCGCCCTCGCCGCCCTCGAAAAGGCCGGCTACCTCGAACGCAGGCGCAACTGCCCCCGCATCTTCGCCACCGGCATCCTCGCCAGGACCGTCGCCGAGGCCCGCGAAAAGCTCCGCGCCTCGCCGCTCTTCGACGCCGGCGACGAGACCGCCGCCGTCCGCATCCTCGCCGCCCTCATCGGCGCGCGCCAGCGGGCCCTCGCCGGCAACCGCGACGCCGAATCCCGCGTCGACTACATCGCCGACAACCTCGGCCTCCCCCTCCACGAGGTCATCCGCCTCGTCGCCCTCCTGCGCCAGGCCGGCATCCTCGAAGACGCCAAGGACATGACCGCCCGGCTCACCGGCGCCAGGCGCAACGACCGCCTCGCGCGCCTCCGGCACTGGTGCGAGCTCGAAGCCCGCCTCGCGCGCCTCCTCCCCCCCGAAGGCGGCATCTGCTCGCTCAAGCGCATCGCCGCGCAGCTCAAGGAGGCCGGCGCCAAGGAGGCCTCGCCCGACCGCCTCCGCACCCTCCTCTTCTTCTGGACCATCACCGGCCTCATCCAGAAGGCCGGCCCCGTCCACGACGACAACGCCGCCGTCCGCTTCGCCATCCCCCGCGACGCCCTCCTCCGCCGCATCGACGCACGCGCACGCCTTGCGCACCTCGCCCTCGGCGCCATCCTCGACCTCCGCGACGAGCAGCTCGCCGCGCGCGCCGCCGGCGCCCCCGCCGGCGCCCCCGCCGGCCCCGCCCCCGGCGCCGCCCCGCCCCGCCCCGACGACTCCATCGTCGTCGCCTTCTCCTTCGCCTCCTTCCTCCGCCGCTTCGCCGACGACGTCGGGGCCCGGCCGCGCGACCTCGAAGAAGCCCTCCTCTTCCTTTCCAAGGCCAACCTCCTCCAGCTCGAAGGCGGATTCCTCGTCTCCTACAACGCCATGGAGATCCGCCGCCTCGAACTCACCCCCCGCCTCAAATACCGCAAGGACGACTACCGCGACCTCGACACCCACTACGCCCAGAAAATCCAGCAGATCCACATCGTCGGCGAATACGCCCGCCTCATGGTCCGCAACCCCATCGGCGCCCTCGCCTTCGTCCACGACTACTTCAACCTCCCCGCCGACGACTTCCTCCGCGTCCACTTCAAGGGCGACCGCAGGCGCGAAATCCGCCTCAACATGACCCCCGCCTGCTACCGCCGCCTCTTCGGCACCCTCAGCGAGACCCAGCGCCGCATCATCGAGGAAAAGGACGCCCGGCGCATCGTCGTCGCCGCCGGCCCCGGCTCCGGCAAGACCCGCCTCCTGGTCCACAAGATGGCCTCCCTCCTCCAGCTCGAGGACGTCAAGCACGAGCAGCTCCTCATGCTCACCTTCTCCCGCGCCGCCGCCTCCGAGTTCCGCCGCCGCCTCCTCGAGCTGACCGGCGCCGCACGCTTCATCGAGGCCCGCACCTTCCACTCCTTCGCCTTCGACCTCCTCGGGCGCATGGGCTCCCTCCGCGACGCCCCCGGCGTCGTCGACGAAGCCGTCCGCCGCCTCCGCGACGCCGACCCCGGCATCGAGCCCTCCAAGCTCGCGCGCACCGTCCTGCTCATCGACGAGGCCCAGGACATGGACGCCCGCGAGTTCGCACTCGTCGAGGCCCTCATGGAACGCAACCCCGACATGCGCGTCATCGCCGTCGGCGACGACGACCAGAACATCTACGCCTTCCGCGGCTCCGACTCCAAACATCTCCGCGCCCTCCTCCTCGGCCACGAGGCCGCCTTCCACGAAATGGCCGAGAATTTCCGCTCCGCGCCCCTCGTCGTCGATTTCGCCAACCGCTTCGCCTCCTCGCTCGCCCCCCGCCTCAAGACCCGCCCCCTCGTCTCGAAGCGTGCCGACGTCCCCGGCCGCCTCCGGCTCGTCCGCCACCGCTCGTCCAGGCCCATCCGGGCCTTCGTCCGCGACATCCTCGCCACCGCCCCCGCCGGCGCCGCCGTCGGCATCCTGGCCGAGACCAACGAGGACGCCCTCCTGGCCGCCCATCTCCTCCGCAAGCAGTCCCGCTGGCCCGTCCGCCTCGCCCAGGACCTCGGCCATTTCGCCCTCTCCAGCCTCCCCGAGCTCCGCCTCTTCCTCGACGCCTGCGCCCCCCCCCCCCCCCCC